>JAUYPK010000029.1 GCA_030697615.1 Microcaldota archaeon
CCGTAAAGTTGTATTTGGTTAGCCAAGCAAGCGGCTGTTCGAACCTTACTCTGGCCGAATAGAGGCGCTGGTAGTGTTCTCGCAGGTTTTGGGCTATTAT
Organism: Microcaldota archaeon; assembly: GCA_030697615.1. Classification (GTDB taxonomy): domain Archaea; phylum Micrarchaeota; class Micrarchaeia; order Norongarragalinales; family UBA8480; genus JAHFHC01. The sequence goes on from JAUYPK010000029.1 coordinate 101, forward strand.
GTTATGCCTACTTACTAAGTACGCTTTTCCAATAGAATATACTTGTGGAAGCGAATTTCCTTGTAAGGGTCCTTCTGTTTTCCATTTCGTTTCTTTTTCAGCGCCGAAAAGTTTTCGTTCATGCATTTTTCTTACAGTTAACTGTGTTCCGTCTTTAAAGTGGTAAATGTTAAACGCTCCTTGCGCTTCTTTTCTAACTGCTTTGCTCGGGTGGTATTCGGCTGGAATGGGGTGTTCGTTTGTTGCCATTTTGATAACTTTGAACGTGGGCAAACGCTTTAATACCTTTTATTTTCTTGTTACTAGCGATAGCGGCCATAGGGAGATGGAAATACCCAGTCCCATTTCGAACCTGGAAGTCAAGCATCTCAACGGCGTTCCGAGTACTGTTCTGACGAACGGGAAAAGTTGCTGCTGCTATCACTCTTTACTTACCCTCTACTTTTTAGAGTTTTTTTCATAAAAACCTAGTCGAAGCGCATAGTGTATTAGCGCAGTTCGTATTGCCTCTGTTTTAGAAGCGCAAAATCCCCGTTCCACTAGTTTTTTCAGTATATTTGCAGTTTCTCCGTCTAGTCGTGCAGTAAATTCAATATGTTCCATTTAACCCACCTTAAAGGTATACTAGTGGTATATTGGATATATATTTATCGCGGTTTTTGGGCTTTGTAGAAATCTCCTAGTAAGTGCATTCCGGTTGCTGGAGTATTTTAGGTCATTTTCATTCCAGTGACTGGAATACTGCTATTAGCCTTTTAGTTTTCGCGGCTTTATTGAACTTGCAATTTCGCGGAGTTCAGCGCGTTTTTCCCTGACTTCTCGGGCCCAGTATTTTGCGCTTTCGCGGAATCGCGTTTTTTCCGCTTTATCAACCGCTTTTTTTCTGTCCAGTTCAGCTTCTCTTATGTATCGCCTTGCGTTTAAACTGAGTTTTGTACCTAAGTTTCTACTGTGGTCAATCGCGCCAACTAGTGGGTTTGTAGAGTTAATGCTAAGTTGGCTTTTTTCAAGCAAGGCAACCATTCTGCAATCCAATGCGCCTAATGGAGTTATCCGCCTATACGCATCCCTTAGGCTGCCGCCACTTACGGTCAGCTCATCAAACAGAGCAACTCGTTTTCCTTTTACGTCTTTTTCTTTTGCAGAAGTAACTGGGAGCGGCTGGGGAAGTGGCTTGTTTGGATATCTCCTTCGCCACGCTTCAGCAACTAGGGAAAAGCTGGGCTGGGAACTTGTCCCGGCAAGTAGAATGACTTCAGTGTTTGCATCGTGTAAATAGTCCACAACTTTAGTAGCAGCTGTTCTTAACCTTCGCCTAAACATCGCGTCTTTGATTTCATCGAAAATGTTCATAGTTCAAAGCACCTTGAAATCAATCACAACTTGTACGCTGAACGGCGAGTACGGCCGCACGACGCGTTTGAAGATTATTTTGCACGTTCTTTTTTTCTTTTTGCACAATGCTTTTATCTTAGCTTCCAACTTTTTGAACGGATCAGCCGCTTTTTTTGTCTTTTCATTGCGGTGTGGGCCAAAGCCATAGAAGTGCACAATTCCGTTTTTGGCAGTTGCGTCAATCACTTGCGGTAGGAATTGTTCAGCTGTATGCGGCAGCGGCATTATTACGCGGCTCGCCCATTTCTTCTTTTTTACAAGTAGCTTTGCAGCGTCTCCCTTGTCGGCGGTTACGAATTCTTCTACTTTGTTGAGTTTGATGTTTTGTCGGAGGTACTTAACCGCAGCCGGGTTTAATTCGTTGGCAACGATTTCAGCTGTTTTTTTCTCCGTTTTTAGTTTTTTGGCAATTACGATTGGAAATGGGCCAACGCCTGCGAACAACGCGAGTATTTTTTCGCCATTTTTCACTTCATTTGAAATGCGGGTGCGTTCAAACGCCAACCGCGGCGAGAAGTATACTTTTGCTACATCGAGCTCAAAAACGCATCCGCTTTCCTTGTAAGTTGTAAGTGTGGACTTTTCGCCTGCTAGAAATTTTAGTTTCCGCACGCGGTATTTTCCAGCCATTGCGCTTCCTTTAGCGTAAACTGAAGTGATGTGCTTGTTAGTATCCATTATTTTAGCGGCTAGTTGTTTTGCTTCTTTTTTTCGCTCCTCTGGAACTTCGAGTATTGCGACGTTGCCGATTTGGTCAAAAGCTAAGTTCATGGTATGTATTGGTTATTATTTTTCCCCCTTGTTAACCTTTATGTTATAACTTTATGCCTTTTGACTTTTCGCAGTTCATTACAGAGTATTTCGTTAATCCAATTACGCACACGGACACTTATGCGCCGTACAACGTGGTTAACACAACTGTATTTGCAATAATTGCAATTGCTGCGATTTACCTTATTTTTAAATTCCTAAATTCTCGCGGGATAAAAACCGACGAGAAGTTCTACTGGGCCATTATCCCGTATATATTTCTTGGAAGCATAGTTCGGGTTTTAAGCGACGCGAAGGTTTTTCCACGCGGAGTTGAAATAAGCGGAATAACTTTCTATCCATTTATCACTCCGCAAATTTACGTTGTTGTGTTTGCAGTTACAATTGCAGCTTTGCTTTTATCGCGGAAGTTTTTCTTGGACAATTGGCAAGACGTATTTTTCAAAACCGGTGCTGTGCTTGCTTTTGTTTCATTTTTGCCGCTGATTTTTCTATTTAAGAATTTTGTTTTGTTTGGCGGAATAATTGCAATTGCTGGTATTTTGTTTTTGCTATTGCATTTTTCGCCGCTTAAAACATCCGCAATGGAAAAGGGGATTATTTTGTCGCAGGGTTTTGACGGCGCGGCGACTTTTGTAGGCGTGCAGTTTGGAGGTTACAGTGAGCAGCACGTTGTTGGAAACTTGATTTTCGACGTGTTCGGCGGGCCGTGGGCGTTTCTAGTTGTGAAGCTGTTATTTGCAGTTGCTGTTGTTTATGTGTTGAGAAAAGAAAGCGAAAAAGCAGCGGCTAATGCGAATGAAGAAGTTGCTTTTGTTTCCCTCGTAATAACAATTTTTGGTTTGGCGCCTGGGTTGAGGGACGCGTTGCGTTTGTTAGCGGGAGTTTAAGGCGCAATCATTTGTTCATGGACTGCTTTGAAAATACTTCTAATTACGCCGCTTGTCGTCTTACCCCACTGCTGTTTTTTTACCGGGCTAGCGTGTCTCATTCTTGTATTTTCAACCATTGCAACAAACGTATAGTGCCTTGCTCCGCTTCCAGTTGAGTAAGTTACGCGCGTTGCCTCTCCATTTAACCCGCCGACGAAGCCAGTTTTACCCGCTAACTCGTCGATTTCAAGTGGGCCCTGTAAAGACGCCAAACGGGAAGTGGCATAGTGGTTCAAGTGCTCAAGCATCCTTTCTGAATACCTTGAATTGATTAAGTTTCTGTTATGTAGTTTCCACATCAAGGCGCTTAAGTTGCGTGCGCTTGTTTTATTCCTGTAAGTCCTTCCGCCAGCTGGAATATATTCAGATACGCGCGTCTTGTCAAATCCATACTTTCGTATAATTTTGTGACAAGCGCTTGGGCCGCCTACAAATTTCATCACCCTATTAGTGGCGCTGTTGTCACTGTGCACTATCATTGCATTTAAGTCACTTTCAAATGTCCCGTACGGCCTTTTGCCCCTTGAAATTTTATGATAAGCCGCTAGCATTACAAATGGTTTTATCAAACTAGCCGCCATGTGTTGCTCGTCGATATTGACCCGTACAAAATGCTTGTCGCTCTGCAACCCATAAACTAACACGCTTGTTTTGTCATTTGGAGAAAGTGTGCCTTGTCTGCGTAATTCGGCAATGCGTTCGTGTACTCGCCTGTCAACTTCTGAAACATAATTTGATTTAGGCGGTTTACGTGCCTCTGCAGTTGCTACTCCACCTAGCAGCGAAACTCCGGCAGTTGCTTTACCTAGGTTAAGTAAAGTGCTTAGAAATTCCCGCCTTGTTGACACTGGCATGTAAAGTTTTACGTACGTGGATTAAAAAACAGTTTACTGCTGTGCTTGTCCTTCTTGTGGTTGGCCAACTGGGATTTCAACGAACCTAACTTGGTCAGTTCCGCCAGCTGAGTAGATTACGCGGATGACGCCTGACGCCATGTTGTTGTCGTTTAACTTATCCATAAACGCCAGCGTGGTGTCTTCTTTTACTCCAATTGCGCCTTCAAAAACCGCGTCTACTGGTGTAAAGCCGGCTTTTTTCAACGCGTCGATAACTGAGAGAACTTCATCTTTTACTTTCATTTGTAATGCTCACCTTGAATTTTGAATTTTAACACCTTACCGAAACAGTATTTAAATAGTTATCCTAAAAGATTGCAGTCCGGTCTAATTGGCCAGTGTGATATAACTGTGATAAAGGGAAAAAACGCGCCAAAACCTACAAAGAAGCACCATTCCGCTACTACTAGCGAGCGCAGCAGTAGAGCTAGCTATAATGCAGAAATGGACAAGGCGGACGAAATGGTGAAAAGAGAAGGTGAACGCGACGTTGGCCAACCTGCTTTGAAGCTGTGCCCGCGTTGCGGTTCCATGGATATCAGCGCTAGGAGAATTGACATTCCAGGGTTTGCGCCAGAAGTGCAAGTTTGTAACCGGTGTGGTTTTCGCAGTGAAAGCGCAGTTGAAGTTCCGCATCCAATTGAATACGTTGAAGAAGTGGAGGAAGATGAGCGGTTAAAGCCCAAGATTGAAGAAATTGAAAAACGGCTACAAGACGCCGTTTTTCTAAAAGGCGGTAAAAAAGGAAAAGAAGCGAAAAGCGGAAAACAACAAGGCAAGCAACAAAGCAAGCTGCAAGCAAAGCCACAAGTAAAGGTACAGACGGCAGCGAAGTCCAGTA
>JAUYPK010000030.1 GCA_030697615.1 Microcaldota archaeon
CACTGGAAAACAAGACGTTACTGCCTGTTCTACTCATCTTGACAAAGCTGCAGACGAGCTTGGCAAACTCGACGGGTTCGTAAACGCTGTTTGCGGTCCAATGCTAACAGTCGCCTCAGCTACACTTGTAATTGGTTCAATTGCTGCAGACGCTCCGGCTCGGGGTTACTTAGCTGTAAATGACGAGGGCAACACTAACTTTGGCGGCACTCTTGGAATAAGCGGGCCAGACGTTGACTGTGTTGACAACACTGACACTAGCCATGAAAACCTCGACGTGTGGATGGATTTGGATTTCTCCAGCCTACGTGTAAAAGAAGGCGTAAAAGTAGCTTGCATGGATAAGCAACAAATTGCAACTTATGCGCCAAACGAAGGAGAAGCGCCGTCACCTTCAGCCAAAGGAGTTGACCCAGACAACAAAGAGTTAACCTTCTACATAACGAGCAGGAACCAGTAAAAACCCAATTCCCCATTTTTTCTATTTTTCACCATAAAGCTTAAAAAGTGGTGAATTTCTATTATTTGTGGTGAAAACTGTGGAAATTGGTGTTTATGAAAAGTCAATTGACCTTCAGGGTCGAATTGTTGTCCCTGTTTCTTTGCGTGAACAGTTCAAGGAGTTTATAATGTTCGTTTACAAGGACTATGTTAAGCTAGTGCCTAAGAAAAAGCACAAAATGAGCGATTTTTTTGACTCTGTAAAGACTGATGTTACTTTAACTGGAGATTATCATAAGTTGAAAAAAGACTTGCTAGCTGAAAAGTATAAGTGGTGAGCCGTATGAAATTCATAGATGCTAATGTGTTCCTCTATGCTTTTTTAAGCGCTAAAGCAACGCCTGATGGCAAAAAGCTAAAAGAATCCGCTAAATCTATCCTTTACCGAGTTCAAAAAGGAGAAGAAGTTTTTACAACTGTTGTCCATCTTTCCGAAGTAGCTAATATCATTGAAGATAAAGTACCGTTTGACCAACAAAGGCACTTTTTCGAATCAATAATTTCAAATGTTTCACTTGAAATAAAAGAAATAAATAAAGAAACATATTCTTTAGCAATTGAATATGCAATGGATAACGCCATGGGCGTTAATGACGCGCTGGCCGTTATACTGATGCAAAAAGAAAACATCAATGAGATCTATTCTTTTGACTCTGATTTTGATGAGGTTAACGGAGTTAGTAGGATAACCGAGTAGTGAAATCATGGGAGAGTTAGCCGACGGTTTATAGTCTGGACTATAATAGTCCACACTATATTGGCGGACAGTTATGCCTGATTTTAACCATGAAAAAAGGTTATCAAAAGTAAGGTTATTTTTGTAACCTTAATTTGTAAGAGGCAATTATGGCTAAAACCCATTTATTTGCAATAGCCTTGAAAAGGTTATTTCTATAACCTCTTTTTTGTCTTTTTGATTGTCTCACTAATTAAAAACTGCCCTTTTTTGATTGCTGTAGTTAATCAAAACAAGCGATTACATCTGTTTTCTCCAAGTGTAGCTCGGACTTAAATCCCCCCGATTTCTTCATTTTGCGCTTATTTTAAATGCCTTGCCGCTGTATTATTTACCTTATGAAGCGTGACAATTCTGTTTCTGGTTTAGAGAAGAAGTTTGCCGACCTTGAGAAAAATAAGGAAGAGAAAAAAGAAGAAGTTGAACGCGGCTTACTGGGCAAAAAAGGTTTCTACGACCAAAAAGAAGACGCGGGCGATTTAGGCAAAGGCGGGTTTTACAAAAAGCAAACCGCCGGCGTAGAAGTTCCGCAAGTTGTAAAGGAAAACCCAGCTGTTATTGTAATTCTATTGCTTGCAATTGTTGCTATTGGCTACTTCGTGTTTTTCTTTCCCGTACCGCATGCAAGTGGTAAGTTCGACGTAGTTGTATTTGCAGGAGAAGCAAGGTTGACAAACGCAGTTGTGACTGTTTACGATGGGCAAAACGTAGTTGCAACTGGTAACACTGACGCTTACGGCAAAGTCTCGTTTGCTAATTTACCAAATAAGCCGCTGCGCTTTGCTGTTTCTTCAGAGGTTGGTTCAATTGAGCGTAGCATAAATCCAACTGGAAGACGGTTTTTCAGCTTTAACATCAATTCACAAAACGCTGAACTTGGCGAAATTGTTACGCTTACTGTGCTTGATGAATCTAACCGCCAGCCGATCAGTGGGATAAAAATAGCGTATTCGCTTGGTTCTGACCTCGCAAAGCAATTCGTTGAGACAAATGCAAATGGAAAAGCTGAAGTTGACTTACGCGGTGAAACGATTTTGAGAATGCGGTTAGTTGACCCACTGCACCGTTACGATTCACAGAGCTTAACCATGTTGGCAACACAGCGGGAAGTTGCCCCGATTTTGTTAAAGCCCTACAGTGGAACATTGCAGCAAAACACGCTTCAAGGCAATGATAACCCACTTAGTCAAATAACCACAACAGACGTAACTGTGCTTGTACGCGATGAAAACGGCGAAGTTGTAACTAATGGGCAAGTAACCGCACTTTACACTTTTACCGGCGTAAGTGTGGGAGGCGGAAGTGCGGCAATTAGGGGAGACGGCAGCGCAGTGATCAGTGGAATTACGGTTGATAGTTTTGTTAGCTTTACAGTAAATGCGCCTGGGTTTTACCCTGGGCAGTCCGCGTCGATTCAAATCAGTTCACAACAACAGCCGGTTATTGTTTCGCTTCAGCCCGCGCAAGAAGAAGCTCCAAAGACAAAAATTACAATTATTGGAAGTGGCGCAGTAGCTGCTGTTGGCGGCCAAGTACACGTGTTTCAACGCGGTAATTTGACTGAGTTAATTTACAATTCTCTTGTTAACAACAGCGCAGAATTTTCACTTGAACCAGGTCCAACTTACTACGCATTGGTTATAGCAGATGGTTACGTTTCTAGTGTTTCAAGTGAATTTGCAAGCGGCGAAGAAGTAACTGTTGAATTGGTTACAATTACCAGTGAATCCGCTGCAGCTTTGGAGGTAAATTTAGTTGACGAAGACGCTGCGTTTGTTAGCGGAGCAGGTGTAGCTGTTCTTGACCAAAATGGTTTTCTAATTGCTTTGCCTCAAGTGTCGGAGTTCGGTGTACCTGTTGTATTTACCGTGTTTTCCAATTCACAAGTTGAAGTACGCGCAAGCCTTGAGCCTTCCCACTCGAGCCAAAATATAGAAGTAAATGGAGATACTGCTGTTACGTTGACGTTGCTTACAAATGCAGGGTTCCTTACGCTAAACGTGAAAAACTTACAGGACAATTCACCTGTACATGCAGTCACGTTGACAAGTTTTTACAACGGTAAAACCTATCAAACTTGCAACGGAAACGGCGGCTGTACAATTCCTGTTCGGGCCAACAGTGATGTAGCTGTGCAAATAGACGCGGTTGGCTTTCTGCCATATACTTACTACGCTGAATCCATTGCAGAGTTTGCAACTAAAACTGACGAAGTGAGGATAGTTTCCGCTTCTCTTGCAACCAGTGTCAATGCAGAGCTAATTGAAATCGTTGATAGCCAAGGAAACGCGGTAAGTGGCGATGTCCTCAGGCCAGGAATTTACACAGCTAAGTTTTTTGCGTTGGGAATCGGGGCAAAGCAACTTTCTTTTTATGCACGCATAGGTGACGGGAAGCAAAATGCTTCTCTTTCCAGCGTCCATTTGCTTGAGCCGATTTCAACTGACAGTGTAGAAGTTGCAAAGTCGGCTAGCTACTCCGCACCTCAAGCACAGTGTGTTGATTTGATTAACCCGCCGTTTTCCCCGCCGTATAAATGGGTTGAACTTACGTTTACAAATACGTCGTCACAAGAAGTGAATTTTCCTTTTGAAATTCCAAGCGCAATGCAAGAGGGTGCAAGGTTTTCACTTGAGTTCAGGGCAAAAGCAGTAAGTGGTAACGGCGGTAGTGGTAGTGAAGCGGGAAGTGTGGTTGCCCGTTTTCCAAGTGACCCCGTGTTAGGGTTTGCCCCCGCGTCTAGCAGCAAGGCAAATTGCTATGCAAATACGGTGAAACAAGAATTTGTCGTTTCGGCAAGCAGGGCGCCGGTAATTGAAAACGTGTTTCCCGTAATAGGTGCTGAGTTTACTTCTGGAGACGCGTTGGTTTACGACCCGGTTCAACGCCGCATAAAGTCACAAAACGCTTTACAAGTATACGAATTGCAAGTTGACTCTATTTTGCCTGGAGACGCGATGCCGCTTGAATTACAGTCAGATGGCCAATGCACTGTAATTGCAAAGCAGCCAAATTCAACTGCTGGTTCGCTTCAGTCTTCGTCTTGTTATTTCTATGACAGTGGAAAGAAGATGCTGGTGTTCCAATCACGTGAGCTTAACCCCTATTGCCCAATTTATTTGAAAAACGACAAGTTCTACTCCGTAAACGGAACGCGTGTGAACAGCGACTCGGCAAATCTCAGTGTGGTTGCAACTTGTGTTCCAGATGCAACGCTGGAAATTCCAATTAAGGTCAATTTTGTTTCTGATGTAGCTTCGCTTCAAGTTAAGCCAGATTCTGACAGTATAGGTGAAGGTGATGCAGCTAAGCTTATTTACTTGATTAACAACCGCCAACTAGCGTCGCGGCCAATTGACGTAACGTTCCAATCTTCGTCGTCGTATCAATTGCAAGGCGGCAGCGCAAAAGCACTTGCTTGGCGTGGACCAGGTATACTTGAGATATCTGAAGGCGGTAATTTACTAAGCGAAGTCATTATTACTAACCAATCTGCATCTAGTCCATTTAAGCCAGGAATAGGTGTGTTAAGCCACAGGCAAACTAGTTGCGATGCGAATGACATTTCCTGCTGTGCAAACGGGTGGTGCACTAGAAGTGCGCTCACTCAATTTATTCCAGGTTTCAAAGAAACAGCTAACCGCGTTGCAATGCAAACCGCGTTTCGCCGCGGTAACAGCCAGCCGTTTGCCTACTTTTCTTCAACTCCATTTAAGTTCGTAACTGTTGTACAAGCCGCCCAAGGCGCGTCAACAACATTAACGGTTGAAGGTGTAAACTTCTCTTCTCCAATCCAATGCCTTCCAGGCAACCCCGGCGTGTACCAGTTAACCGCTTCTTCCACAACTGGCGCAGCAGATGGTGGCTGGAACTACTCCGCGTCAACTTTAAACTTAGTTACGTCAGATTACATTCAACTTCCATCAAGCTGCGGCGGTGGTTCCAATGCAACGCAAGTTAGCTTAACTGCTCCAAATGGCGGAGTACAGCTTTGCAATTTCCTTAGTCCAAAGAACAACTGTATTGAATCAACCCGGTCAGCAAGCATAACTTCAATTGACCAAGTTGACAAACTAGAATTTGAACTAACCAACTGCATGTACCCCGTTTTTCCAAGTGCGCCAGTTTGCCCAGGGACAAAGATGATACTTCCAGCTGTGAATATCGGCAGCGTAAAAACAGAAGCTGACTTCAACCCAAGCGACTCGCCAAACGCGTTTAGCAAAATCTGGACTTCAGTAAGCGACTCAAACGCATCTTCATTTTCCCTATTCTCGTGGCAAGGGCAAATTAAATGCCTTGTACCGCCTTCATTCCAGCAGTTTGGCATCACTGCCGCTTCGCTTGGCTTAAACAAACAAGACTTTGCAGAAGAAGAAGCTAAAAGTAAACAACCTCTAACCTTCCGCAGCGACGTTTGTTCCCGTCAAGACTTTTTCAACTTAGCTTCCCTGCCAAACACAGACACATTAATTCCACTAGCAGGGGTTTGCTGTCCAACAAGTGTAACTGCACAGCAATGCACTCCCCGGCGCGGCAAATTCTTCGTAAGCGTAAAAGACAACGAAGTAAAAATAATAACTTCATGGGGGTTAACTGAAAGCTGCTACCCCTACTGGCCATTCCCAACAACCGTCCACGGCCTCTTGCAGAAACAAAACCTCGTCAGCGCAACTTTTGGACTAGCTGAATTTCTCCAATCAAACGGCGCAGATTTCGAAATGTCCCTAGCAAGTGAAACTCCAGGCGATAAACCAGTAGCTGCAACTGGGTTGTCAAACGTACAATGTTCAAGTAATTCAGATTGCAAAGCGTATGAACAATGCGCAGTTGACCGCATTTACAACTATCAAGGTAGTGGAGACGGCGGAAACGGACAATGCATCGGCGCTTCAAGCGGCGGAGTAAAAGGTGTATGTAGCTTTTCTTCAGTTAGCGTAAAGACAGTTTGTTCAGGCGGACAACAATGCAAGCAAGACACTGGAACAACCGCTTCTTGTGCAGCGTGTGGTGAAGCTGGCCAAGCATGTTGCATACAAAACAATGGAAACGCCATGTGTAAAGCAGGTGCAGGCTGTATTGTCACCGGCAGTAGGGGAGAATG
>JAUYPK010000041.1 GCA_030697615.1 Microcaldota archaeon
CTTTTAAGTACTGTAAAAACTTTAAATGAAATTGTCTCTCCGCCAACAGAGCCGTTTAGTTCAAGCAACTCAATATCGCTTAAAGGGTAGTGCTGTTCTTCAAATGAAAAAAACGGGTTTTTTACAATTTCACTGGGCGTAACGTACATATACGTGTCAAAAGGAATAAAGGCAAGTGGAACTAGCAAACAAAAAGCCGCACCTACAATGAGGAGAGTGTCACGTAAGTGAATTTTCTTATCACGCGCGGGAATAACATTTGAAAATAAAGCAAATTGAAATAGTTCAAGCGGCAACGCCATCACTACTAAACTCAAAAAAATAAATGGTACAAACACCGCAATAGCCATAGACGCATGGATAAAAACTGCATTTTGCGGTAGAAAGAGAATGCGAAGTTCCTTAGCTGCCAGTGTTAAAACAAATGCCAAGACAATGGAAAACAAAATGTAACCCGCAGTTAACCAGAAGAGTTTCCACCGCTCACTTTTGTACTTCTCGTCGTACATAACTTCCAAGTCAAGGCTTTTTACGCGGCGTTTTTGCAAGTAACGCTGGTAAATTTTAAACATAAATGGAATTGCAAGGGAGATTAACCCATAGACTAGAAACTCTGTGGCCATAAAAAGTAAAAAACAGTTCAAAAATATAAATGGCAATAACCGCCATTTTTTAAACGATATTTTCCCTTTTAAATCATGGAAAACCCCACAATTGCAAAGAAGCCCTTAATTACAAAGGACATGCTAGTCGCAGACATAGTGTTGAAATTCCCGTCAACTGTCCCAATTATGCTAGCTTACGGCTTACATTGCTTTGAATGCGGCGCAAGCGAATTAGAAACACTTGAAGAGGGAACGATCGGCCACGGCATGACTCAAGACGACTTAGAAATGATACTAAAAGACATAAACGAAGAAGCTGAAAAAGAAGAAAAAGAAAACGAAGCAAAACAACCAGAAAAAGAAAAAAGTTAAGAAACAAAAGAAAAAAACATTAGCACTTATTTATTCATCGTTATTTCCATTGACGACACTCTTGACATTCTGCCATCGTCTGAAGTGAGCTCTTCAGTTGTTATCTCGACGTTTTTTATCTTCAAGGTTGGAATAAAGCGATTCTTTGCAATTTGCGTCACATCTACTGCAACGCTTATGTTTCTCCCGCGCGCTTTGACTTTAACTTCATTATCACCGTTGTTGAACCGCGTCACAACCGCGAGTACGTAGCTCATTGCTAGCTTTTTGCCAATGTAAATAGTGTGGTCGTTTGGGTCGCGTGGCGGCAATTGTGTGCGTTCGGTTTGCCGGTGCGGCGATTCTCTAGCCGTTTGTGGGTTAGTTTCTTCTTGGTTAAGTTCAGACATTGACAGTATTTTCACCTTTTTAGTATGCGGGATATTTTCAAATGTAGAGCTGGAAGAAAAAAAAGGAAAAGTGAAAAAGAAAAAAAGTGAAACTTAACCTTGTCTCGAGGTTAGGTAAAGCAACGTGTTTTTGAACAAGTTAACCGCCCTTGCTTGTGCTGGGTCAAAAGCGAAGTAAATCACTTTACCAGCTGGGAACGTCTTACCTTCTACAATTGCGTAGAGGTTGCGCTGCCCTGCACCAGTGTCAACCTGTGCAAGTACATCAGCACTGCTCGTTGGCGTAACGTCTACAACGTCGCCAGCAAATGCAAAGTCTTTTTGTGCAGTGCCAAAAATTGGGTGGTCTGGGTTAATTATCCTAATTTGGCCAGTTGCAAAGTAAGTGCGAATTGGTTCTCTCCTTGGAGTTAAGCCACCGATTTCAACAGGCATAACTGTACTAAGCAATTGAACTCCAATTCCCCAGCCAATAACAGTGTTGTCACCAGTTACTCTAGTGCAAGCGTCGCCAATTACTATTAATGAAGCTCCACCTTTTACGCGGTCAGTAACTGCCTTTCTAAAAGTACGGTCACAGTAAGGTTCGCCTGTAAGTATAATTACGTCAACTTGACGTACATAAAATTTGGAGCGGTCGTCAAGCTTATCTTGGTATACGGGGCGAACAGCTATTCCGCCAGCTCCTTGAAATTCAGATGAGCTAATCAAAGCACGCATTTCTTCAGATGGATTTCCAAAAACCCCGATTTTAATGTCCTTAGATGGAATGATTTGGTTTAAAATTGGAATGTTGTCAACTGGCAAGATGTTAAACTTAGCTGCTAAGAAAATGGCTAAAATCGCAATTAGAATTAAAGGAATTGCGCTTTCAGCATGGAAAGAACTTGGTTGTCCAGCATATTGTCCACGTCGCTTCACATAATCACCATGATGTACCGGATATAGCACCTAACGTGCTAACTCCGAAAATTTCAGTGAATATCTTGGACTTACTTTGTTTAAAAACATTGTTAAAAAGGCCCCACTGCGACCTTTTAGACCACGAAAACCCAAAGGGCTAAAAAGCGGCTAAAACAAGATAGAATACAATGGCCGAACCAAAGCTGCTTTTTGAAAACGAAGCTGAATTTAGAAAACAAGTGAAAGCAAGCAATGGACGGGTCGTTGTAGTAGTACACCCTTTTTGTGTTGAACCGAATAGGCTTCCGCATACTTACGTACGAACACGCAAGAGCATTTTGCAAAAAACTAAGTGGCCAGTTGTTATTATGGAAGAAAAGTGGAAACTAAACCAAACCCACAGCGCACTGGAGAATGACGAGAAGCACTACTACGTTGAAACATCGTTTGGTCCAACCCCGGCATATGGATGGAAAAAACTTCACAAAGCTCTGAAAAATGCAGGGGTAAATACAATCCTACTGGGCGGAATGTTTGGCGGGATAGTTAACCGCAGAGATGCAGCAGCATATCATCCAGACGTACAACGATACGAAAAACGCTTAAACCGGCGAACTACAGAATCAATAGTTGGCGCCTGCGTTGGCTTAACCTACGAGGAAATGATAAAGGCAAAGCATGGCAAAGTCAGGTTTATTCCAGCGTTTGTTAACCCGCCGATCACATTTGAAACTCGCCAGCCAGTTTCACCAAGCAAATGGCCAAGGTTACAGAAGCTATGGAAAAGGCTAGCACGTCACTAGGTAGTCGAAGATGTTGTCTATGAAGGTTTTGCTGTTCAGCGCTTCAAGTGGAAAAGCTAAATAGAGGATGCGGCCAACGTATTTCTTTTCCAAAATAGCTGGGAAGGTTTCCTTTCCATATTCGACGCTGGCAATCATATTCACGTCGTCGTTTTGATTAACTACACCTAACGTTGTACCAGAGGGTATTGCAACTGTCTGAATGCCTGAGATTATCAAGTGGTCTCGCATAACTGACATCATTGCACTTGAACTAGTTGCACTTTGCGTTTTGAGAAAAGCGCCTAGGAACTTGTCGCCAAACTCTGCAAATCCCTTTGGAGCTTGGTAAGTGTCAAGGAACCAAGTATAGTAATCCTTACCTGTTCCCGATTGTTCACGCCATTCGGGGTGAGAAACGTTGTACTGCCTAGCTTCTTCCAAGTCCCTATCGTCTAAAACTTGTTTGGAAAGTGAGTCGCTTGTCCACACTAAACTTCCGCCGTTGTCCAAGTAACCTTCCAATGCGCTTAAAGCGCGGAACGGAACAGTTTTACTTTTTTCAAGCACGATAACTTCATAACGTGACAATAGCCCTGGAGAAACGTCTCGCATTTGCACTAGTTCAGTTCGCAGCGAAGGCCGATTCTTAGAAAGCGTTTCAACTAATTGTTCAGGGTCTCCAGCTCCGTCGTCGCCATACACGAATCCAACAACTGAATGTTTTTGCTCTACGTAAGTGCAGTAAACCCCTTGCCAACCTGGAATGGCAGATGGATGAACAACTTTGAACTTCGTCACTACAACTAACAGTACAAGTATGAGTATCAACAGCACTACAACGTGCGCTAAGTCTTTTACAATCGACTGCTGTTCCGCCATATTTTAATCAATAAAATTATCACAACCCTAGGTTTTAAAACCGTTACAAGTATCAATGATACACTATGGAAATTGGACAAGCTGAAGAACACGTTGCTAAATTGCTCCTTGCAGCTTTGAACGGTACAAAAACACAGTTGCCTCAAGAAATGGTAGATAAGTTTGGCGCTTCTTTTAAGGGAAACAGCGTAGTTTTTGAAAAGCACCCATTCGTAAACAAATAGAAGTTAAAACTAACCGCGGAAAACCACCTACTATATCCGTGTTGATGCACCGCCTCGTAATTTCGCACGATGATTTCCAAGCTAGTTTACATGGAAACGCAGAGGCAACTGAAGGCGAAGCACCCCATGCGGCAATTAGTAAAGTTTTTAGCAGAGAAGCGCGTTCTGCCACTTTATCCAAGCTAGTGTTAAAAGAAGATGAGAATGAGTCAAATACGCTGAAAATAGAGCACATAGAAAGCGACAAAGGTAAATCGTTTACTCTAAGCCGGCAAAGGAGAAACATTGTAATTGAAGCAAAGCCAGGCGAATACTTACGCTTAACTCCGTCAAGCGCACAAGTGCTTAGGCGAACGCTAGAAAGACACGAGTATGCACTTAAACAAAGAAGGAGGAAATAAAACACATGCAAGAAGTTATAACAGCGGCTCGGGCACTGCACGAATTTGCATTGCACCCCGATGATAAAAATTTACCGAACCAAGTTGGAAAATACAAGCTAGGTGCAACGGTGGGTAGAAAAATCGCTTTAAGGTTTGAAAACCACCCGCACGTGAGCAGCTTAGAGTTAAAGCAAAGTAAAGCCGGCGTTCCAGTTGTAAGCGCAGTTATGAAACAAATAATACTTCCGAGGAGTTCAGTTGGCGAAGAGTTTACAACAATTGCCAAGCTATTTGAAGGGACTAAAAGCGACAGCGACGTAGATCGAGTATTCAAAGGAGAACAAAGAGAAGCAATTGCGAGTCAGCTAGAAATATGCTTACAACATGTAGAAGACGGCGGGGTAAAGATACAACACGCTGAATTCAGCGGTAATGGCTTCAAAATAACTAGAAAAGGCCCAAACGTAGTTATTTCTGCAGTTAAACCAGGGGAACACATCCGCATAACTCCTGAAAATGCAGAGGCGCTTAACGAACTGCTTAATCTCCATGCAAGAGGCGTAAAGTTAACCAGAGTAAGCAATTAAAAAGAACAAACCCACTAAAATTAATATTCTAAAGAGCAAATTATCGCATCTAATAATTGGGTAATAATTCATGGCACAGGAAAAAATACAAGCGCCTTCAACAAGCGCTGGTTTAATGCGCTTTTACGACGTCACTAGTTCCAACATCCAAATAAATCCACAAATAGTAGTCGGTGCATCAATCGCAGTTATACTACTAGAGCTAATTTTACAAGTTATATTTAAGTAAACTGCGTGGAGCCAAAAAAACTAATTATTCTATTTAACCGCTAGTTTTTACAATTGGAGCCCTACCTCTACCAATTAAAGGCCTAAAAAATTTGCCACGATATTCCTCTGGCCCTTTAACAAAATATAGCTTGGGATATTTCACCCCAGCAACAAAAACGTGAGTGGCACCTTGATCCAAAAAGCCCCTAACTTTTGAATTTTGCCCCTCTTTGCTGGCTGCAAGTTCACCTAAATACATCAGATGTCGCTTAACAAGTGGCTCCAAATTACTAGCTAGTTTTCCCCCAAACAACATTCCGCACAAAAGGGGAGTTGCAATAAGGCTAGCAAAAAAATTTCCTTTAAACTCAGTTTTAGCCGCTAAAGCACCAAACCCTACAGCTCCAACCATTGCAGTGCCCAGCGCTGCATTACGCTGTAAACGAGTCTTATTAAAAGATAAAACGTGAAGAGCAAGTGGAATTGGAATCTGATGGAGCTTTAGACTCCCAAGCACCTTTCCTCGTTTCAAAACATTACGCTTGCTTACAACCATAAACTTATTTCACGTAGGTAATTAATTAAACTTGTCGAATAAAGAGATGAACAAGCCCCCTATTTAACGAGCAAGAAGTTGCCTTTCTTCTTTTCAATTACTTCACCTTTTTCCTTCATTGCCTGGAGAACCGCAGTTAAGTCACGCAAGGGCAACGCGCTTTCTGCACCGAGTTGCGTAAACGTCTTTTCGGTATTTAACAGCGGCGCAATTTTCGCAGCAGTTTTATTGTAAAAATCGTTTGAAATTAAGTAGTACTTTTTATCCAAACCCAAAACAGCCAGCATTTCTCCCTTGGCTAATTGCACCTCAAGCTTTGAACTCGCAACGCGTGCCTCTGCTTCAGTTGAAAACACTAACAAAGAAGGAAGCGATGCAGCAGGCTTAGCTGTAGAAGCAATAACCCGCGGTGACGCTGTTTTTACCATAAGTGGCTCAACTTGTTTTTTCAACTTATTTTGGATATTTTCCCGCGAAGCCAACACTAGTAACCCTGGCTCAACTTCAAAGAATTCCAATTCATGCTGTTCCTTTAAGTTGTTTTTCTTGCAAATTGCATCTGGAACAACAATTGCAAGCGAGTCACCATGTTTGAATAAACGCATACTAAATCTATAGCTGCCAAAATTAAAAAGACAAGTAGATCCAAAAAGGGGCAGATGGCGTTTTTCTTTTTTTACCCTAAATGCCCCTTCAGCTGTCATTTTTGAACCAACCGAAGCCACTTTTTTTCCTTTTGTCCACCCAAGGGCCCCCACCGCGGCCCTTACTGAACCCACGGGAACCACTTTTTTTCCTTTTGGACTCTTTTTTCGCCGCTTTCTTTATAAACTCAGATATTTATGGAAACGTGATGAAAAACAGTGTATTTATCCTTTTATTTTTGTTGCTTCCCCTAAACGCAAACGCATTCAGCGAACTTATCCCATCTGACAACTTTTCAGTGAAGTACGAAAATAACTTTAATGTGAAGTGCAATGTAGTAGACCCATATAGCTTTCAAGAAGCTGTGCTCGACAACCCACAAGCTAGGGAACGCGTCCAAATGGCAAAACAAGCACTCGAATATGCCTACGCAGCTACAAAGGTACAGGAAACTCTAGGCTTAGCAAACCCCGGAACTCGCTCCCTTGCTGGGTTTTACTGCACTGCACTCGAAGTAGACGCTTTGCGCTACGGCATAGAAGCAACTTCCATAATTGCAAGGCAAGTCGACACAGAACTTGAAAAAC
This sequence comes from Microcaldota archaeon, assembly GCA_030697615.1. Lineage (GTDB taxonomy): Archaea > Micrarchaeota > Micrarchaeia > Norongarragalinales > UBA8480 > JAHFHC01. The sequence goes on from JAUYPK010000041.1 coordinate 7,126, forward strand.
TAGAGTTTGAAATCGGCAACAACTTCACAGGCCCTGGTTCGGATGAACTAATAGACGCAAAAGAAGCATCGAATATAAAGGGAGTAATTGGTGAAACAATTGTAAAAATACAGCGCGACGTTGCAGAAGCAACATGGGAAATAGAAAGACAAAACGCGCGTAAAGCTGGGACAACTGCAGTTTGGCTTATTCAAAACGCCGGCGCCAACCAAAAACTTGAAGTTTATTTAAAAAAAATAGAAAAAAGTCAAGGTGATGTAAAAACGCTTGAACAAATAAGCGCAAGCCAATTACAAGAAGGCATCCAGCAAGCCCAAGAAGCTATTGATGAACTAGAAGAAGGAGAAGTTGAAAAACTGGGAAAATTTGAGTTAAACCAACTGGAACTAGCAGCAAAAGACACGACTGAAGTAGACATCACATACGCAACTAGTCCAGCTGGGCTCCTTGACGAAAGTAAACGAAACTTAGAAAAAGCACGTTCAATCCAACGCTCTGCCCCGTTGTTCACAGCAAAGGGAAGAACTGCAAACAAAATAAACAGCTATAGAAACGGGTTGAAAAGCGTAGCGTTGTCAAAAATTGCAAGTGAAAACAGCCTCGAAATTACGCTTGAAACACTTGAAGAAATTGAAAAAAAAGCAGAACAAGAAATTGAACTGGCAAAAAATATAGATAAACCAATTGGAAAAAGCA
>JAUYPK010000052.1 GCA_030697615.1 Microcaldota archaeon
TACTGAAGTAGAAAGAGCTCAACTTGCAAGGCCGGGATATTCTTCAAGACAAGCAGTTTCGCTACCTAGAGAAAAACTACTTGCTAGAAGATTAGCTACAATGACTCAAGCACAAAGAGACACATTTGCAAGGCTTTCGGCAAGAACACAGAATATTCAACCTAGAGGCGAAAAGCCTCTTGCCAGATTATCTGAAGCGAAAAGGACTGGGCTTATGCTACTAGCTTCGAGAAGGTTGGAGTTAGAACCTAAAGTTGGAAGGACTGAACCTGCATCGAAGCCTAAATCACCTATTACAAAAATTCTTGAAAAAATAAGGTTCACACAAAAACCGACAAAACCAGAAAAGAAATAAGCAGTAAAAAACACAAACAAAAGCGGAAAAAAGAAAAAACAAAGAGAATTGGTTTAGAACCTTGGGAAGTGTTTGATTTCGTCGATTAGTGGAACGTAGGATACGAACATTCTCCTGCAGCAGTAGCGGTCGTAGCCTAGGTCGTCTAGTACTTTGGCCACGTCTTGCTTTTCGCGTTGTGTTTTCATTACAAATTCGTCTAGGTCTTCAGCTACTGGTTTACCGCATGAAAAGCAACGCACTGGAATCATCATATTTTACATAACACCTGAATTTTTTTCTGTTTTTCTTTTCTACCTATAGGACTTTGTAAACCTCGCTCTTGCTTTTGGTCCCTTGAACTTCTTCGGCTCTACTCTACGCGAATCTTCCACTAAAAGTGAACGGTCAAAACTGAGCATTTGTTGCTTTACAGAGTCTGGCGAACCATGAACGGCTAGTAAAGCACGGGCAACTGCCGTACGGGCGGCTTGTGCTTGTCCACTTGCCCCTCCGCCGTTTACAGAGACGCTGATATCATATTTATCTGAATCGTCGAAAAATGAAAGTGGCTCGTTGTAAACGTCGCGTAGGAACGGCGAAGTGATTGAAGATACTGGAACTCCGTTTATAACATAACGGGTTGACCCTGGCTTTACAGTTGCGCGTGCAATTGCCTCTTTGCGTTTTCCACGTTTAACAAAAACTTTTACCATAAATATTTCAATAACCTATAAAATAAAATTTATCCTTTGTTCCATCCACCTAGTGCCTTACATAGGTCTGCTAGGGAAATGAAACCACGTTTCAATTTTGAAGAATCTTTAACTGGCTTTGTCCCATTTATTTTATCTCTTGGACCTAGATAAGCCTTTACCCTTGCAAGGGCTTCTTTGCCCCTTCTGCCGAATGGAGTCATGCCGCTGAGAATTTTTTTGAACATCAAGTCCGGTTTACGTGGCCATTTTGAAGCTTCTTCTGGATTAGCGTGGTTCGTCATTGTTCTACGCTTCGCCCAAACTTCAATTATTTGCTTTGGGTTTCCGGAGATAACCGCTTTTTCAATATTAACAATTTCAACATGCGTACCAGTAATTGCTTTTTTAGCAACGTACGCCGCTAACCTACCTACGATCAAACCAGTTGCGTCAATTGTAATCACACTTGTGTTTAGCAGCGTGGTTGCAGCTGGAACTGCGTTTGCAACTGGTTGCGCGTTTGTAACTGTTTTGGTAATTGGATTTATTTCTGTCATTTGGAACCACTAATTAACTTTAAATTATCAACGTAACGTTTTTGCCAGTTGGATTCAACTCAACTAATTGGCGTATTGACATCGTCTTACCGCCTGCTTTTGAAATCTTTTGACTTGCCGCTGCTGAAAATGCAAGTGCAGCTACTGTTACTTTTGCACCGTTGCCATTTGAAAGCACTTTGCCAGGAACCAGCACCGTGCCAGTGTATTTAACTAGCTTGTGAAGGTTTACCTCGACGCGTTTGCGTGTTGGCCTTGAAAGTAAGTGTGCAGCTGCTTGCCAAATTGGCGCCTTGTTTTTCCTGCCCGATTTTTCAAGGAGGGCGATTAATTCAACTAAGTTTTTGTTCGTTGAGCCTTGTTGTACCATTTTTATTTTCAACTCGTTACTTGTGAACTGCAAATGCAGGGGGAGAGATTTGAACTCTCGAACTCCTAAGAGACAGGAACCTCAATCCTGCGCATTTAGTCAAAAACGCAATTTACCGCTGACCTGTACTTGGTGACTAACGCCAAGCTGAGAACAACTGGTTCATCATTTTCATTTTCAGCCCATTTTTCTTTTTTGGGCTGCAAGACTTTTTTCTTTTATGAAAAGAAAAAAGGGTTGCTTTGACCAAGCTTTGCTACCCCTGCGATGAAGGGCGTACAAAAAAATTTCCGTGAAGGAAAATTTCTTTCTTTTGACACGCCTGACTTTTCTTTCTTCGCGAAGAAAGAAAAGTATGGCTTACTTTAATTCTGTTTTGAGCTCGTCTGTTTTTTCCCTGAGGACCGTAATTGCCCTTGCTAATATTTCTGCGGGGTTTTCTCCGTTGTAACTTTCAACTAAAAATATAAATTCACCTTCCCTTGGAAGCACTGAAACGTTTTCAGAAACTTGACCCACGTCGAGTTTTTCGGGGCGTAAGACTTTGCCTTCTTCGTCAACTGATCCTTTTGGGAGGAATTTAACCGCGTCTCCTTTGGAACCTTTGATTTTCAACTCGGGGTAATGCGAATAACTAGCATGGCTGTTTTGGAACTTTGCATGTTCGCTACCTGTGCCGCGAATTGCAACTGCTTCGAATCGGATTAATTGGTTTTCGCCGAGTACAATTATTGGAACGTGTGAAAGCGCTGGGATAATTTTTTCATCGGTTGACTTTAAGTCCTTGCTGTAAACAACAGTTGGACCAGTTGCTTCAAGTGAAAAAGTTATTTTAACATCTGGAGAAGCGTTTGGGTCAAATTTCAACGGAATCAATGCAAGCCTATGTGCGATATATTCGTTGAACAAAGCAGATGTGTTTTCAAAAAATGTAACTTCGTCAATTGCAAAGGTTGGCAATTTATTATTGATTGTCCTACGCAGTGAGTTAAGCAAAGCTACTGAAGCGTCTTTAACGTGGTAGTACGCGCCGTTCTTGGTTTTTGAAAGTAGTTCAAACTTCGTCATAATTTATACCCTTCTTCCTCTTTTTCCACCTGGCCGCTTAGTTGTATCAGTTGGAATTGGAGTAACATCTTCAATCTTACCTATGCGGAGGCCGCTTCTTGCCAATGCACGAATTGCCGCTTGTGCCCCTACTCCTGGAGTTTTGGAGCCATGTCCGCCTGGCGCCCTTACTCTTACAATGACACCTACGATGCCGCGTTCCTTGGCTTTTTCACTTGCACGAAAAGCAGCTTGCATTGCAGCGTATGGCCCACCTTCTTCCCTGTCGCTTTTTACAACCATGCCACCGCTTGCGGTTACAATTGTCTCTGCACCACTAATGTCGGTAATTGTGATCATCGTATTATTTTTTGAAGAGTAAATGTGTGCAACTCCCCATTTGCCTTCTCTTGGCGCAATTGTACGTCTAAACCTGCTGTCGTTTAACACCATTTCTAGTTAGCCACCTTTACTTCCTCGTGTTTTAACACAATCGGCTCTTTGTACCAGCCAATTGCGTTTTCCTCGTTGAATTTAACTAAATATGACGGTGCAGTTACACGTGAATCTTTCACAGCAAAGTGACCATGTGCAATGAATTGCCTGCTTTGTAACATCGTTGTAGCTAAGTGCATTCTAACTGCCCTAGTTTGTAGCCTGCGTTCCAAGATGCTCCGCGTATCAAGCGCAAGAACTTCGTCAAGCGACTTGGGGTCAGCAATTAAAAATGACTTGACGCGGTTAAGTAAAAGCTGGGTGCGTTCTTCAATTTTCTTACCTTTGGCAGATTGTAATCTCCTCGCTTCTCTCCGAATTTTGCGGAGGATGGTTTTCATGCGCCATAACTCACGCATGTTTTTCAAACCGTATTCGTCAACTAGCTTACGCTCTTCTTTTATCCTTGCAGCGTCCCAAAGTCTCTTTGGAGCTTCGAATTGTTTTCTGCGTTTTTTTGGTGCGCCCATTTAATTTCACTTTGTTATTTCAATTTATAATTTCTTTATAATTTTATTTTTCTTTTTTACTTCTTCTCTTCAGCTTTTGCAGGTGCTGTTGCAGGTGCAAGTGCTTTTCTAATTACTCCGACAGTCATACCACTTCTTCCAGTTGTACGGTTGTGTTGTCCGCGTACTTTTTGGCCAAGCGAATGGCGCCAGCCAACCCATGAACGGGTTTCTTTTTGACGTTGTACGTCTTGTTTCATTTGAAATAGTAAGTCCGTGCCAAGTAAGTGTTTGTCACTTCCGCCTTCGTAGTCCTTTCGCCTGTTTAAGAGGAAGAATGGCACGCCGTGTTTTGCCGGGTTTGAAATAACCTCTTCAACACTATTGAGCTGCTCTTCAGTTAAGTCGCCGACTAAAAGGTTTGGAGCTATTGATAAATCGCGTTGAATTGCCAAGACTAACGCGTTTGAAAGAGTGTGGCCAACGCCCCTAACGTTCATTAAAGCTTCGGAAATCTTGAAATGGCCGTCAATATCCTTGTCAATTAGTCTAACTACT
>JAUYPK010000053.1 GCA_030697615.1 Microcaldota archaeon
TTCCTGCAAATGAATAAATCGCTTTGGCGTTGTACTTCTCTGCAAGTTCAATGATTTTTTCCGATAAGGGGACAACTAGTTGTGCTGGGATGACTAGTTCGGAGAATACGATTATCAAGTCCTCCTCTTCGCTACAGTAAATCCGAACAGGAGAGACTGGCACGTAGTCGTGGATTGCGGCTATTGGTGGGAAGTGTGGGCTTGAGAAGTAGCCGATGAGTTTCATTTGTAGTTTTTCAGCTAGGAAAGAAGCGGCTATTGTGCCGATCATTCCAACGCCGGGAAACCCTTCGATTACAACTGGGTTTTTGAGTTTGGGCTTATCAACGAGTTTTAGTTCTAGCGTCATGTTGGTTTACTTACACACCGAGAGTTAAAATTCATTTCGCTATACGAACAAAAGATGGATGAACGGCTAGAGGAGTAAAAGAGAAATGTTAAATACAAGGAGGGAAACTGGACCAGTGATTGAGAAGAAGGTTATGAAGTGTGTTGAGAACTGGCGTGAAATGAACCGCGCTGAGATAAAAGAGAATAAAATTAGGTAAATGTTAATTGCAAGCACAATTGCTTCTGTTGAAACCACAGCAGTAGATGTTGGGAGAATCGAAGCTGCTTTGCTTGAAACGGAGTAGATAAGTGCGATTATGAACGGAACTAGAAAAGCCGATGAAACTAGGATTGAATATTTTTGAATTGAAGCATCAGCTTTGAGGCTTTCTTTTAACTCTCTTTGTTTTGACATCTCGGTTCCAAATTCGGTTAAGTTTGGCAACAGTGAATTTCCGCTTGTGTAAAGGCTGTATAGTAGTTCCCCTGTTTTTTTAGCAACTGGGGAAAAGTTGGCAAACGCGGTTGAAACTGCGATTTCTACTGGGCAGCCTTTTTTAATTAGTTCCTTGCAATGGTGAAACGGCAGCGCTGCAGGTAATTTCATTGTAGCTGCTTCTTCAAGAATGGAGTGAAAATCTGCAGAGGGAGGGAGCGTAGCTATGTGGATCAACACTTCTGGAAGTGTTTTGTCAACTTCGTTGTTTTGTTTTTGTTTTTGAAACTCTTTCCATGCATTGGCAAGTGCAGGGATGGACAAAACAAATAAAATCGAGAGTAAAATAAAAGTATACATTGATGCATCACATTGGTAGAAAAGCGTCTATGCAGTATAGAAAAACCGCGTTGGTAAGTGGGAACACAACTGCGTAGATAAGTAGGATTTGAAGGGAGGTAAATGCAAATCCCAGCATTGGACCGAGTAGGATAAAGGCAGAAAATAGTGCCGGGATAATTGCTGCAATTGAGATGAAAAACATAGACGCTAGGTTTGCCTTTGCAGCGTATTTTTTTAAGTCATTGCCTTGTTTTTGAAGCAAGTCGTAGTAGAACTTTTTTAATTCAGCAGGAGTTCCGTTTGCCAATAAGCTTATGAAATGAGAAAAGTGTTTTGACGGCCCAGTGTAGAAAAGTGGAACTAAGTTAAACGGCAATCCTCTTTTTGTCAGTGTTTTGATTTTTTCCCGTTCTATAAGTAAGGCAGGCGAATCTAGGTTCGAAACCGCTTTTTCGGCGCTAATTCCATGAGTGATTTCTAAATAAGTTAGGTAAACACATGTTGGAAGCACTGAATCTATTTTGTTCTGTGCTCTTTTCGCTTCAATAACTGGCAAAAAGTATAGAAAGACAAAAACTGCAATGCAAAGCGGAAGCGCGAGGTAAAGCGAAACTCCAATTACCGCTAGTATAACTGTAAATGCAAAAAGAGACAAGACGCAGGTTAAAAAACAAGCTGAAAAATATTGAGACGAACTGCAATGAAAACCAGCTTTTTTCAAGTTTTGTTCAAGCTGCTTGTCGCTAACTGGCAAAAACGGCGGAATCAAATTTACAATGTTTTTGAACATAAACACAAAAAAATAACTTAAGGTGTTTAAAAGCAAAGGGGTAAAAAAAGAGTCCAAAAGGAAAAAAACCAGTTATTTAAAAGGCTAAACGTCCACTTTTACGTAAAATGAAAGAAGAAAACACGCAACTTTTTCCAACCGCGGTTGTAGGCAGTTTGCCTAGGCCGCTTTACTTACAGGAACTACTTGCCAACCGCAACAAAATTCCACCAGCGGAGTACAATACACATGTTGAAGCGGCTGTTCCTTTTGCTGTGAAAATGCAGGAATTTGCCGGAATTGACATTATAAGCGACGGCGAATGGCGCAGGTTATCTTACATTGGCGTTATTTCAGACCTCCTCAACGGCTTCGAACGCACGCTAAAGGATGGCTTGTGGTGGCACACTGTAACTGAAACCCTCTTGGCAAAGAACCCTGGTTTATTTGCGACTGAAGCCGCGTTTGTCAAAACCCACACTGCTAAGAAAATTAAAGTGGCAATACCATCTCCTTTTACAATTGGCCTCCGCATGTGGGACGCGGAAAAATCCAAGCACGCTTATGTCAGCAGGCATGACTTCATGAAGGCGCTTGTTCCATTTCTCCGCGACGAAGTTAGATCTTTAGAAAAGGTTGGCGTGGACATAGTACAAATCGACGACCCTAACCTATGTCTCTTTGTAGATGAAGAATACCGCAAGAAGTTCGAAGACCCTGAAGCTGAATGTGAAATGGCAGTGAAGCTTGTCAACGAAATTTTCGCCGGCTCAAAAATAAAAACCGCCATACACATGTGTAGAAGTAGTGGAACGCGTAACCGCCGCATTAGCCGCGAAAATAAAGAAGGCTTCGTAGCAGAAGGCGAGTACGATTTTGTGCTTCCGTTTATGCAAAAGCTAAAAGCGGATTGTATGTTCCTTGAGTTTTCCACATTAGAAGAAAAAAGCTATTCAGTGTTGCAAAATTTTAAGCAGAACATTGGATTTGGCTGCGTCGATTGTAGACCGGGGGTGATTTTAACAGCTGAACAAATAGTGAAAAAAGTTGAAGCTGCGCTGCAATTTATTGACAAGGAAAAACTTATTCTTAATCCAGATTGTGGGTTTGCACCTGGTAACCAAGCGCAGGTAAGCATCGACGAAGCGTATACCAAATTGAAAAACTTGGCCACTGCCGCTAGGGCGCTGAGGGAAAAATATGGATAGAAAAAAGTTCAAATTATTAACTACGCGATCAAATGAAATTCATTCTAGCCTAATTAAACGCGGCGCTGACTTTCATCGCGGAAAGCCCGATCCTGAAGTAGTGCAAATAGCACGAAGAGCAAAGCGCACGTTTGGCAACGGCGCGCTTGTTATAGATGTTGGCGGTGGACAAGGAAGAAACGCGTTGCCGTTCCTAACTCGCGGCCACCGCGTTGTTCTCACTGACCTTTCACAAGTTGCGCTCAAAACCGCACGGAGAAAGGCAACTGCATTAAACGTGGGAAAAAACCTTGAAACTAGGCACGTTAATAAAATTAATAGAACAATTAGCAGAGTGGAAAAAAAAGCGCACGTCGTGATATGTTCAAGAATGCTTCATTTCTATAAACCGCTACTTCGCGATGCACTATTAAAACAAATGCAAGAGAAAACCCGCTTAGGTGGAATAAACATAGTAATAACGCATCTAAAGCACGGCAAAACTAGAGGCGCATTTAGAAACGCTGGCGAGTTAAAAGAGCTTTACCGCGGGTGGAAAATTAACCTAACAATCGGAGAAGTAAGGCACAGTAAGATCAGCGAAAAAAAACTCGGACGTTTAGTTACACTGGTTGCGAAGAAAACTTAACTAAAAGAAATAAATGCGGTCGACGGGATTTTCGAACCCTCTTTTTCTTTGGGGGTGACGGACCTTTCTTTTGTGAAAAGAAAGGGCTGTTATCGAACCCGGGCCCTCAGCTTGGAAAGCTGAGATCATACCATTAGACCACGACCGCAGTTATTTGAAAATATTTGGGGCGAATAAAGATAAAAAGCTGCGTTTAAAAAAAAGGATGGGACCACCGAGACATCCGTAAAAATAAACCGCTTGATTTACTTTTATTCGAATTCCCTAAACCGCCCATTTTTCTTTTGGGCTCAAAGACTTTTCTTTTTAGGAAAAAGAAAAGGG
>JAUYPK010000069.1 GCA_030697615.1 Microcaldota archaeon
TAGGAGTGTTTGGAAGTAAGTCACCTATTTCCAAAGTTAGAGAAACCGCACTTGAAAGCATTTCATTTATTCGCCATCGCGGTCCTGACTGGAGTGGAATTTACAGCGACGATAAGAGCGTGCTGTGCCACGAACGGCTATCGATAGTAGATGAAACTGGCGGAAAACAACCATTGATAAACGCGGCAACTGGCGATGTGCTTATTGCAAACGCTGAAATTTACAACCATTTAGAACTACAGAACAAACTGAAAAAACCACACTTGTGGCAAACGCAATCAGACTGCGAAGTGATACTATACCTGTATGAAGAATATGGCCCGCAATGCGTTGAAATGCTCAGCGGCATCTTCGCATTTGTGTTGTACGATAAGCGAAGCGGCGATTGCTTTGTTGCACGCGACCACTTGGGCATTTGTCCGCTGTACGTTGGCTGGGACAAGCAAGGGGCAATTTGGTTTGCAAGCGAGTTAAAAGCACTAGATGAAGTATGTGAAGAGATTAAGGAGTTTCCACCTGGAACCTACTACGTTGGAAAAGAAAAAAAATTCACTAAGTGGTACAAACCGCAGTGGAGTAAAACACAAATCGAACAACTGGACAGAGTTCCAATTGCGAATCTGCGCATTGAACTTGAAACTGCAGTTAAGCGCCAGATGATGGCGGATGTTCCGTTTGGAGTGCTAATTTCAGGAGGGCTTGACTCTTCACTAATTGCGGTAATTGCTTCAAAACATTACAAACAAATGCGGTTAAAGGCGACAGGCGAAATAAAAGCAAAGTTACCAAAAAAACTGTATTCGTTTTCAATTGGGCTAAGAGACTCGCCGGATTTAACGTATGCAAAAAAAGTGGCAAGTTACCTTGGAACAAACCACCACGAAATCATCTTCACAGAACAAGAGGGGCTCGACGCGTTGCGAGATGTTATTTACCACGTGGAAACGTTCGACGTCACAACAATACGCGCATCCACACCAATGTACTTAATGGCTAGAAAAATAAAATCAACAGGAATTAAGATGGTACTTTCAGGCGAAGGGGCAGATGAAATGTTTGGCGGCTACTTATATTTTCACATGGCGCCAAGCGCAAAAGAATTCCACGAAGAAACTGTCCGAAAGCTTTTTTCGCTGAGTAAATACGACTGCCTACGCGCAAACAAATCCACTGCTGCCTGGGGAGTTGAAACACGCGTTCCTTTTCTTGACAAGGAATTCCTGGAATACGCAATGGCAATTGACCCAAGTGAAAAACTATGCCCTGGGCCAAAAATAGAAAAAGAAATCCTACGCAAAGCGTTTCAAGGATATTTACCTGACGAAATCCTATGGCGGCAAAAAGAACAATTCTCAGACGGAGTTGGATACTCATGGATCGCTAGCCTGAAGCAACATGGAGAAGAAACAGTGACCGACGAAATGCTTGGAGACGCAGAACAACGTTTCCGAACCGGCACACCAACAACAAAAGAAGCTTACATGTACCGAGAGATATTCAACGAAGTGTTTCAAAACAAAACAGCCGCGTTGACAGTTCCAACCGGTCCTTCAATTGCATGCTCGACACCAACAGCTTTTCGGTGGAGTAAAGAGTTTGAAAAGATGAACGACCCGTCAGGAAGAGCGGTGAAATTACACCAAAACACCCTTAGCCAACCACCGATCCTCGCCACAGTTTAAACGCAGCAACACAATAATTCATACAAAAACCACATCGGTATTCTCAATACCGATGTTCTCATACTTTTCGGTATTTCAAATACCGATAAAATAAGAACGCCAAATGCGCCGCAACGCTTTTATTTCCACATTCCAAGGAACTATACGCGCTTTTTAGCGCATCCAAGCTATTAGAGGTGTTCAATTCATGGAAACGAAGGGAGATCTGCCAATTGCGCCAGTTGAAAGGCTAATCCGCAAAGCCGGCGCTGAACGAGTTTCACCAGACGCAGCTGAAGCACTAAGCGACGTGCTTGAAAACTACGCGCTTGACTTGGCACAGAAAGCTACACAACTCGCACGACACGCTGGACGCAAAACCGTAACAGCGCAAGACATCAAACTAGCGTCGAGGCAATAGAACAAATGGCGAAACGAGCTGAAAGAAAACAGGCAAAAGATATAGAATGGCTTAAAGTTAGTAGTAGACAAATTGGAGAGGGGGCTTACGGCAAAGTCTACACTGGTCGAATTAAATTTAGAGGGCAACGACCAACACGAGTAGCTGTTAAGCGGTTTCATTTACCAATCGACGCGCACCTAGCCAGTTATGAAGCAGTAATTAGAAAACTTCGGGCCGCTAGAGTTAAAATAGTTAAAACTGGTTTTGTAAAACTAGACACCGGAGAACATGTACAAGTGCAGCCGCTGTTTGGAGCAACCGTCAAAGGAAGCAAATTGAACGCAGTATTTCTACGCCAGAGATCGGATTATTTAGGTCACGTAATTAGCAGCAAATTTATCGATTCTCAAATAAACCTAAGCAACAAAGCAACAAGACGTGGACTAATAAGTAAACTAGCGAGCATAGTGAATGCCGGCTATCCTCCGATGTTTGACGCTGTAAGCGTAATGAAAACACGAACAGCACCAGCTTTTGTTGTGCATGATCTTGACTTGCTTGCAAAACACGAACGCGGAGAATGCGAAGCTGGAATTACAGGCAGACAACTTTATAGGTGGATCATTGCCATTTCAGAAAACGCAAAAATACCACCTAAAGAAATAAAACAAGAGTTTGTAAAAGCTATACGCCATCCAGAAGGGATAAGGGCACTACGAGGAATTATAGCAACCTAACTTTCGAAGAACTTCGAAAGGTTTATATACTTCTTTTCTTCTTTTTAGAAAGTTATGAATCACAAGGAGGAGGTTTACCTCTATATTTTGGAAAGCTACCGCAAGGGAAAGGTAACCCAACAAGGAGTAGCTGAAGCGCTGGGAATTTCGCTAAGCACAGTTAACAATTCACTTAAACCGTTGAGGAAAATGCAGGCAATTGAAATCAAGCCGCGCGAATTGCTAGTAAAGGACAGTGAAAAAATCCTCACATACTGGGCAACGATCCGCAAGCTAGAAAAGGAGACCATTTACTCTACGCATGTGCGTTTACCAATAAAAGAAATCGAGGGCTCAATGCCTGCAAACGTGGTTTTCACTGCATTTAGCGGCTACAAATTTCTTTTCAATGATGTTCCAGCGGATTACAGTGAAGTTTACGCCTACGCCGATGAAAAAACACTCGTGGAAATAAAGAAGAGGTTTCCTGAGAAGAAAGGGCCTAAAAACCTATCCGTATTGCAAAATAACCACGTTGTGAAAGAAATGTCGAAAACCGGCGTTGCACCGCCTTCCTTATTGTTCGTTGATTTGTGGAACGTAAAGGGCTGGTATGCACGGGATTTTTTAAACGCACTGGGTGAAAAACTATAATGGCCGAATATTGGAACGAAAACGTAACCCAAAAATCATGGGAAAAACTACAGGAGATAGCAAAACAGTTCGACTTCGCAGTTATTGGCGGCTGGGCAGTTTACCTCTGGACAAAACAGCACAAGTCAAAAGACATTGACATCGTCATAACGCTACCTATGCTGCATGAGCTTAAAACCCGGTTTGAACTAGCCAAAAACGACCGGTTAAAAAAGTACGAAATTAAATTCAACGAATTTGACACCGATATCTACGTTCCGCACTTTTCACAACTTGAACTGCCTATTGAAGAACTCCTGCAAAATACAATTATAATAGAAGGAATCAAAACCATACCAGCCGAACACTTGCTTATCCTCAAGCAGGGCGCAGAAATAAACCGACGGAATAGCGTAAAAGGAAGAAAAGACGCGATTGACATCGTCTCACTTTTAATTTACGCTGTTGACTTAAACCAGTATGGAAAAATTTTGAAAAAGCATGGCAAAATGCACCTTGCAAAACAGCTGGAACATGTACTGGCAAGCTTTGACAACAAAGACTGCGCATATGTAGGGAAAAACTTCAAAGAATTTACAGATTGGAAGAAAAAAATACTTGAAGAAATAAAGAAATTAAAGTGAAAAAAATGCAATCAATGGGCAACTGGGACTACGCTGTAATCGTTAAGGAACTGCAGCAGTACAGCGGAGCTTATTTTGACAAGTTCTACATCTGCACAGACGACTCTACATTGCTACGGCTACGCAAGGGAAAGGCAGTTTCCATTGTTTCAAACCCAACTGCACTTTACGTAACTGAAAAGCCGCCAGAAACGCTTGAAACGCCGCCGCAATTTGTAATGATAGTGAGGAAATGGCTTGAGAACAGCACATTAAAAAAAGTAGAGCAGATGAACGGCGATCGCATCGTTGCTTTTAACTTCAGCGGCAAACCAGGCGAATTTACGCTCGTATTTGAACAGTTTGCAAAAGGCAACTGCCTTCTCCTCGACAAAGATGGAGTAATCGTAGAGGCGTTGAAGCGCGAAGAATACGGCGCAAGGAAATTAAAGCCGCGCGAAAAATATATTGCGCCGCCAGCAAGAAAAAATATTGACGAGATTAGCAGCGCCGACTTTAAAGAAAAAGGAAAAACAGTTTCCGCCTTGGCAAGCAGCGTAAACATCCCGCCGTTTTACATCGAAGAAGCAGTTAACCGGTTGAAAACACCACCCGACGTTATAGACGCAAGTGAAGAAGAAAAGAAAAACCTAGTTGCGGAACTTAAAAAAATCAAGGCAGAATATGCACCTATGGTTTACTTTGAAAATGAAAAACCAGTTTACTTCGCTTTTACTGAATTGCAAAAGTTAGCGCATTTAGAAAAGAAAAACTTTGAAAACCTTTCTCAAGCGCTTTACTTCTACTACACCAACGTTGAAAAAACCATTGAGAAAAAAGTGGATAAAGGCGAAGGAAAGATATCAGCAAGGCTCGGTTTCCAACAAGCGGCAATTGAAGAATATAAATCAAAAGCAGCTGAAAGCAGCGCAAAAGCAGATTACATCAACGCCAACTATGCACTTTTTGAAGAACTCCTCGCAACAGCGGCAAAGATGGTGAAGGAGAAGAAAAGCGAAAACGAAGTTGAAGCTAAACTAATTGAAATTGTAAAGAATAGCGGCGAAAAAATTGAAATAAAAATAAAAGATGGAAAAATAGAAGTTGAAGCTCCTTAGCCGCCTTTAAAGCAAATTATATTAACGTTATCCGCAGCTTGTACTTTTGAAGTTGATTCAAAATGGCTAGAGAAAAATTATTTATTTTTGTAGACGAGTCTGGTTTGACTAATGTTGAAAGCAAACAAAAATACCTAGTTGTAGCTTTCGCTTTAATGCATAATCGCGGTTTTCCAGACGAAATTATACTTAAAATAAAAGAGGTTTGTAAACAAAAAGGTAAGCCTATTTTTCACAAGGAAGTCAAGTACCGCGACTTGTCGCAGTTTCAAAGGGAAATAGCAGTTCAAACATTAAACTCAGCGTATAGAAACTTCTACATTGCCTTTGTTGA
>JAUYPK010000073.1 GCA_030697615.1 Microcaldota archaeon
CTCTGCTTGCGTCATTATCCCGCAGGAACAAATGGAGAAAAACCATGTGAGAATGGGTCAAGAAGTGGAAATTGCACTGTTAGTGCATAAAAAAGACTTTAGTTTATTTGGCAGCGTAAAGGAAAAGTTTCCTTTTGAACGTGACAAAAAAGTGAGGGAATTTGATTGATCCTATTAGATACTTCCGCTTGGATAGAATTTTTCAATGGAAGCGAATCCGGCAAGCGGGTTAAGCAACTACTAGCAAGTGAAGCTAGCTACACGTCAGCTATTTCAATTGCGGAAGTAGCGAAGTGGGCAAAGCAAAATGGCAAAGACGTTGAGGCTTACAACGAGGCACTTAAAACAAACTCACAGATAATCTCCTTAGAGGAGTACATTTTGAAAGAAGCGGGGATAAAATATCTAGAACTAAGAAAAATAAGCAAAGACATTGGCATGATTGACGTAATTATCTACACAACAGCACAGCTCCACGGACTTGAACTAATAACCCACGACAGCGACTTCAAAAACCTAAACGGAGTAAAGATGCTCTAAAAAAATAAACTAAAAAAGTGAAACCCATATGACAGCGAACGAACTTGAAGAAATCAGAAACGCCAACAAAGGAAAAGAAATGGAAATAAAAAAAGCGTTGAAGTGGAAAAAATTGAAATGATTCAACAAAGGCTATAACACGCAAAACACTAAACCACTTTTGAAACATTAATTAAACCTCTCGCTATCCTATGTAAATTATGGGAATTTTGCCGATTGAAAATAGCAGAAGAGCGTACGTACATGAGCTTGAATTTCACTCTTCAAGAAGGGAAACTGAACTTCCAATTGAAAAACTTGACGCGGTTTTTATAGAAACTGCAGGCGGCCACCCTAAGGAGGCAAAAGAACTGGCAGAGGGGTTACACTACCTTCATGGACTTACAAAATCAAAAAAACACAAGGGCTCAATGAACAGAGTCATTGACATAATAAAAAGAGCCGCAAATAGCAGAACTGAAATTTGGTTTGGCGACGTCAAATCTACTAAAAGTGAAAAAGCTATATCAACTGCAGAAATTGCGCTGTCTAGTTTAGCTCGCGCAGGAGTAATAGCAGCTACGATAAACTTACCCGCGGCAATAGTCTCACCGCTTGCCTCTCCGCATTTAATTGCTACTATGTGGCTTGCGAGAAAAGGAAATGCAAAAAATAGAAAAATTTCTAGGAGCATAGCAGAAAAAATGGGCTTAATTAACCCGAGAATTCAGATAAGAAACCTCACAATGGCGCATAAGATAAAGGCACTAGCAGAAAAAACTGGACATAAAAATATAGGCTTGTTAACGGGGGCTGCACACGTAGGAATCGCTAGTTTATTAGAAAAAGATGCCGCTTTAACAGTTGAACAACGCGCTAAAATTGCTAAGCGCAGTCCAGATGCTTTGAAGATGTACCGCTGCATCTACGACAAACAAACCGGCAGGTGGAGAGTCGAAGAACATTCGCTGTAATAAAAAAAGTAAAAAAATAAGAAATAAAAAAATAAAAGAAGCAGAAGATATTTTATTCTAAATAAACGCGTTTACTCCTATCAACACGCGGGGAAGCAATTGCTAAAAGTGTGAGCCCTTTAAGGTTTTTGTACTTAGTTCCACGCGGAAGGAAAACTAAGTCGCCCTTTTCAATAACGTAGCTTTCGCCGTCGATTACGCAGTTGCCTTTTCCCTCAAGAACATAATAAGCAACGTCGCTCTCAGTGTCAAAGCCCAACTTTATGTCGTCGCCAACCTTCCTCACCTTAGCGATGCTAAAATTAGGAAAATCAGGAGAATTTAAAACATCAATCACTTTAGTGTGACCGTAGTCATTCTCCTTCAAATCCTTTCCACGAATAATCAACGGCTTCATTAAACTCACTCAGCCACGATTATTTTTGTTCCAGATGGTTTGCGCATTATTGTACCTGCACGCACTCCAACGAGGTACTCGGCTTTCTTCTGTTCGCACAAGTCTACAAGTCGCTGTGTGACTATTCCATCAAGCACAACTGCCTTGACACCTTCAGTGTCAGTAAGTGCCTTCATTATGTCACGAATCGGCACTTCAGCAATCACTTCAAAACTTGAACCAAGCAAACGAGCTTTAAGCGAACCTTCCAATTCCTTCAACGCCGACAACAATGCAGGCGGGCTGTCAGAAACTACAACGCGCGGTTGAAGCGCAGGCGCAGCTTGGAACTGTTCTTGCTGACGCATCGGCATACGGCTAGGAGTATTGACAGTGGGCTGTTCAGCCATCATTGGCCGCGAAGGCAATTGCATAGCCTGGCGTTGCATTGGCTGTTGCCGCTGCATTTCAACTGGTGGCCGCTGCGACCGTTGTGGAAAGCGATCTGATTGCCTTTCATCAACTTGTCCGCCACCTCGCTTCTGTCCATTAACAGCTTGTTCGCCCGGAATCCTCTTGCGTAGGCACTGGATGATTTCCTTGCGTGCAAGTTCTTCAACTTCTTTTCCAGCCGGCGCACGAGCAACGTAGTCAATATCCGCAACTGCCATTAACTCCTTTAAAATAATGTCGCCACCGCGGTCGCCATCAAGGAAAACAGTGACTTCTTTTTCATTGCATATCTTTGCAATTGACTTACCTACATTTGCACCGCCAACAGCAACAACATTCTTGATACCGTTCTTTAGCAGGTTTATGACGTCGGCGCGGCCTTCAACAACTACGATTGACTCGCTTTGTGTCAACATTGGGCCACAAGAAAGTTTATCCTCACCATAAGTAGAAACTTCGGCAACTTTCAACTCATCGCGCACAAGTTCGGTTAATTGTTTGCTTTCTGGCAATTCTTCTACAACTAAGTTTTTCAACAAACTACGCGCACGGTCAAGCAACTGCTTGCGCTTTACGCTACGCGAATCTTCAATTTTTTCAACAGTTATACGCGCCTCGCATGGGCCAACCCGATCAACGATCTCTAAACTAGCTGCTAAAATGCTAGTTTCAACCATGTCCAAACTAGATGGAACATAAATTTGTCCAAAGGTTTTTCCGCCTTTTACTTGCGTGTCAACTTCAATTCTTCCAAGCCGGCCATTTTTCTGCAACTCGCGAAAATCCAAGTCATCGCCAAGCAAACCTTCAGTTTGACCAAACAATGCACCAACTATATCTGGTTTTTCAATTATGCCGTCAACTTCAAAATTCGCCTTCACCATATACTTTACCGTGTCAATGTAAGTTTTTCCCATATTATTTTTCACCTATTATTTTGTTTTTATTTTTTGATATTTTTTTATTTACTTTTTTATAGTTTAATTTATCCTTTGTTTTTTTTTCTAATTTATTTTTTATCTATTTTTCACCTATCTGTTTTTTCGGATTTTTCCCAGATCTCCTCTAACTTTTTATCCGCTTCTTCAAAGAAACGCAAACCAAAGATTCGCTTGAACTCCTTGCGGATTTGCACTTCCGGCACAACGTCACTTGCGAGGAGCAACTCAACAAACCTACTTTGCCTTTCTTGACCAGTTTCGTCAAAGTCGAACAAAACAACTGGCTTTAGTTCAGTGCTTGAGATTCTTTTCAAAATCCCTTCTGGCCTTCCGTTTGCGGTTATGATTTTTGCGGTTATGCCAATGTTTGCAAGCGCTGCAACATCGCGTTTTCCTTCAACTACAAGGATAAAATCTCCCTCGTTGAGTTTCTCGATGAGTTTTTCAACTCGCTTCAATTTCTCCAAAGGCGTCATTTCAAAACAAACCTTTTTTTCTTTTCTTTTCTTTTTGGACTAAAAGCCTTTTTCTTTTTTAAAAGAAAAAAGCTTTTTTTCAGGCAAGTGCGACAGCTGTCAGCACTACAATCATCGGAAGTTGCGTCTTTCAACACACTTTACCTCTGGAGTGTCATCCACTGCCCCAACTTGCACGCTGAAGATCATACATATTAAAATAGAGCATTTAGCTCCGTGGGAGCTATTTGGTACCAAATATAGAATTAGTCCCTAATACACTTTTAGCTTAGCGGCGATCGGTTTTTCTCCAGCGATATAATCATACAACGATGGAGCTATGGAAATCAAGTCTTTTTGAGATATAAGCCCAACTATTTTTCCTTGCGAAGTGACTACAATTCGCTTGACGTTCTTTTCTCCCATTAGCTTTGCAGCCGTAGAAATGTCGTCCGTAACTGGAATTGTTATGAGCGTTTTTGTACATATCTCTTTTACCGTCACATTTACGTTTTTTAAAGCAAGTACTTTTACTACTAGATCCCTCTCCGTGATTATTCCATAGATGCTGTTTTGGCTGTTTGTCACCAATAGGCTTCCAACTCCAGATTCCGCCATTTTTTTAGCGGCAATAAAAACCGAAGTTGATTCTGGAACAGTTACAAGCGAAGTCCTCATACAATCTGCAACTTTAATGCCTGTTTCCATTTTTACTCTAAAATACCTTACGAATACGCTAAGCATGCATAGAAACTATTTTCCATAAACACACTATCTAAATATCTAACATAATATTTTGGGAAAAGGTGCTATTTATAGCTAGGGTTAACAAATGTAATTTATGGGTAAAGGAGCTTACATCAAGGGAGCTAGGTTTGAAAGGCAGTTAAAAGAGATGCTGCGCTTAGCAGGCTTCTGGGTTATACGTTCAAGCAAAAGCGGCGTGGACGGCCTTGCACCAGACCTCATCGCACTTGGCCGCACTAAGCGTTTTGCACTTGAATGCAAAGCATGGAAAGCTGGCTTACATTTCCCAAAGCCAAAAGTCGAAATAATGAAACAATTCGAAGACACTACCAATATTCCATTCTACATCGCTTGGAAACAACCACGCGAAGAATGGCGGTTCTATCCACTAAATGCCTTAAAAGAAACTCCACGCGGCTACTCACTACAAATAGACGACTTAGCAATGGGCATGACATTCAACAACCTCACGGGCAAAAATGCGAGTGAAAAACAAGGAGAAAAAACTAACCAATCCGCTACACAAATAATCTCAATCACACCACAAACCACCCCACCAATCTCTTCGACAAGCGACGATAACTTACAATAGTTTGTTACTACCGGTAAGTTTATAAATTACTTCTTCTATAATTATTGAAGATCAAAACTATGGTAACTTTAACTCCATCTCAGATGGCACATAAAAAAATAGGCTTCGAACAAAAGTCAGCAGAAGCTAAACCAGTTGACGACGTAGTAACAATGCCTATGTTCGTACCTTCACAGATGAAGTCTGGTGACGGAGTGCTTGAAATGACAACCCGTCAAAAATTCGTCACAGAAGGTATTGGCGTATGGATCGACTGGCACAAGGCTAGAGTACTAGCAATTCTATTCGCAGTTGGGGCAATGCTCACATTAGCAGTTAACCTCTGGGTATCAGCTGGACTAGGCGTAGCAGCAGGTTATTTTTATTCAGATCACTTGAAAACAGCACACAGAATACAATTGTTCTACAAGACAAGGAGATTACTCTACACAAGGTAAAAAGGGATAAAAAAATATGGCAGGATCAAGCGGCTTACAAAATATAAAGGACGTTGTAAAGGGAGCAGCGCTCAGAACAGCTGAACCGTTACAACCAAAGAAACAGGGAGCTGCACCAACTAAGATGCCGGAAGGGTTCTTCACAGGTGCAATTTCAAGGGGAAGTGAAAACGTCCTTGGACAAGCAACAAGAGCCGAATACATAAATGAATTTATTGACTTTTGGACAGGCGACTATCGTGCAAAGGCAAAGTGCCTTGCGTTTCTTGCACTAGCAGTCGTCACATGGAATTGGTTTGCACCATTCGCGTTATTCAGCGTAGCACTTGCAGCTAAGTACTGGGACTTAGCAATGTGGAACAGAAACATTTCGCGTTTCAACGGACATTTCCGTACAGTCATATACGGACAATAAAAAAAATAAAATGAAAACAGAAAAATAAACAAAAGTAAAGAAATAATAAAAAAGTGAAAAAAATGAACGACGTACTACACGAAGTAAAAATGACGTATGACTTGCCGGGAATGGGCACTAGCGAAAAGCTTGAAGAAGTTGCAAAAGGAATAAGCCCAGCATTTGGAATGCGTGGAACGTCATATGCTTTACAAAAATGGGCGCGTAACTTTGCAATCCTACTTGAAAACTGGGGTTTGGCAACAATTGTGAGAAAACGCGACGTGCCGTGGCAAATTGGCTTGAACCAGCACATGTTTTTCTTCGACGATGCGATAATCAACGCAGTAATTATATTAGGATGTGCGATGGCGGTCATTTCTAATTTTGACCTCCTGTTGCCAATAGCGGGGATAGGTGCATTTTACATTGGAAGCAACAAGTTCTTCAAAAAAGTCGAGAGGCTATAGATTCAATATGAAAGCAAGAACAATAAGTGAAATAAAAAGGGCGCTTGCAAGCCAGAAAAAGGTAGCGGAAGCTAAACCATCAGTTCCGCCAGCTGGGCCTGACTTGAAGAAAACTTACATAACTATCCCGTTCTTTACTCCGTCTGATGACGTTGACATAGAGAACATAACTGAAGAACAGAAGAAAAAACTAGTTCAGAAAAACAAGTTAATGGCAGGAGGCCACCCAATCACAATCACGAACTTGAAAACTCGTGGAGCGGCACTTGTTGGCCAAGATAAAGATACTCCAGGTTCTGGCGACTACGGTTGGGCAGATGCATTAAAAGGAAATCCGGGGCAAGGTTGGTTTAGTCCATCTGACTTTAGTTACGATGCAGGCGTGTGTTACAAGGCATGGATATACACTTGGGTATACTTAGCATTGACAATATTAGTTTACATTTTTATCCACCCACTCTTGGCTGTTCCATTCGCATGGAAAGTTGGACACAACCAAGGCCAATACATAGGCGGATTGATATTTGGAAAAGAAGATATGAAAGGAAAAGTAATGTACAGAACCGCTTAGGAGCCATGCCCCTTTCTTTGCGAAAGAAAGGTGCCAGGCGTGAGCAAAAAGCGAAGCTTTTTGACTCAGACACAAGCCAGCGGGCTTGTGCTGATGGCGCCAAAGAAAAACAGAAGCATAAGGAGGTTGAAAAAATAAAATGTCACAAGATGAACCACAAGCACCAGCAATAAAAGGATACGATAAACTCATCAGGGCTACCTCAGTCGGATCTGAACAGCCAGTGTTCATGATCGCCACAAACAGGTGGGACTACATGAACAAGTACATGAAAGACTTCAACAAAATGATCAGTTCTGAAATGAACATGTACATACTCGGCGGAATTGGACTATACTTGCTTTTGATAGGCAACTTACTCGCAGTTGTTGCACTAGCCGGCGCAGCGTATTACTACCCACAATTCAAGCACGGACAACACCAAATCAACTCACAACGTAGAGTAATACTTGGAAATTAAGGGCATTGGGGTAAAAAATATGGAACTGGAAGTAGGTTTTATTTTGAACGCAGTTGGAGCAGCTGCGCTTTTCTTCTTATTCAACAAATTTGTGCCGTTGAAAAGCACAAGCACAGAAACCGACGAGATAAAAGAACGGCCAATGACCATGTAACTATTGCCAGAAAATCCAAGGCAGTGTTTTTAAGCTTTTTTTACCTAGATTTATTTCGTGAGCCGCAAATTTATTTTCGTAACTGGAGGCGTACTGTCATCGCTAGGCAAAGGTATCCTTGCATCTTCAATTGCCAAAATACTCAAACACAAAAATAACCTCAATGTCAGCTTGATGAAAATAGACCCGTACCTAAACTGCGACGCTGGAACATTAAACCCATTTGAACATGGTGAAGTGTTCGTAACACAAGACGGTCACGAATGTGACTTGGACCTTGGAAACTACGAGCGTTTTCTAGACGTATTTGCAATTAAAGAACAAAATTTAATGATGGGTCAAGTTTACAAGGCTCTAGTTGAAAAAGAACGCAAGGGAGAATACCTCGGCAAAACAGTGCAACTAATACCACATGCCTCAAATGAAATCAAAAAACGCATAAGGCTATGTGCTGAAAAAACAAATTGTGAAGTCCTAGTTGTAGAAATCGGTGGAACTGTTGGAGATATAGAAAGCGAAATTGTACTCGAAGCAGCTAGACAAATGAAATATGAAGACAATCAAAACGTACTGTTTGTCCACCTTGCACTCGTACCAACTATACTAACTGGCGAGGAAAAAACAAAGCCAATGCAACACTCTGTACGCGCAATGCAAGCAAGGGGAATAACACCAGACTTGATAATCGGCAGAACAACAAACGACATGGGTGACGCTTCAAAGAAAAAAATAGCAATGCAGTGCAGCGTCAATGAAAATGATATTTACTATTCGCCAAATGTAAACACAATTTACAGATTACCTTTAACTCTTGAAGCGCAGGGAATTGATGCAACTATTTGCAACAAATTTAAACTAGCAACTTCCGACGGCGAAAAATTCAGCGAATGGAAAACGCTTGTTGAAAAGCTGGAAAAATGCACAGACGAAGTAAACATTGGTGTAGTTGGCAAATATGCAACTAGCAAAGATGCGTACATGAGCGTGTTTGAAGCACTTACACATGCAGGTTGTTATAACAACGTAAAGGTAAACGGCCACTTAATAGACGCAACTGACGTTGAAAAAGGCAAAACTAAATTAAAGGACTTTGATGGATTCGTAATTCCAGGCGGCTTCGGGGCAAGGGCAGTTGAAGGAAAAATAAAAACAATTCAATTTGCGCGCGAGAACAACAAACCGCTCTTAGGGATATGCTACGGCTTCCAGCTAACAATAGTTGAAATCGCCCGTAACGTACTTGGATGGGACGATGCCAACACAACTGAAATAGACCCAAACACGGTCCATCCAGTAATTGACTTATTGCCAGAACAGAAAAACATAGTTGATAAGGGGGCAACTATGCGGCTCGGAGTTAAAAAAGCCCTCTTGAAAAAAGGCACCAGCGCGCATTTAATTTACAAAAGCGATGCTATTTACAAGCGCTTTAGGCACAGGTGGGAAATGAACCCAAACTACGTTAAAAATATGGAAGATGCAGGAGTAGTATTTTCAGGAACTGACGAAACCGGCAAAATAAACAAAGTACTTGAACTAAAAAAACACCCGTTTTTATTCGGCGTACAATTCCACCCGGAGTTTGATTCTCGGTTGGAAAGACCTGAAGAAAGTTTCGCAAAGCTAATAGAGGCAAGCAAAAAATGATCGCAATATACGCGGCTAAAGGGTGCGAAAAAATTGCAGCTGCAATCGCAGAAGGCGCAAGCGTAATCGAAACCAAAATCACCCAAAACCCCGTTGAATTAACGGGAGATAAAAACGTAGTTTGCCTTTCTAAAAATCTTCTTGGCGGCGAAACTAAACCAATTGAACAATACGTAAATGGAAAGCACGTTTACATAATCGGCACTGGTTTTTCTTTTGAAGACATGCGGCTTGCAAGTGACACGCTAGTAAAAAAAGGAGCAAACGTCAACAACACACTATGTTTGAAACGCTCTTCTCAATTTCCGTTTGGTGGTGAAGTCAACGAAACTGAACTTGTACGCACAAGGGCTTTCGGCGAGCGGATTGCGTCAACCATAACCGGCACTCGTAACTTTCAGGAAAATGAAAAGAACCGCATTAAAAACTACAACAAATAATTCTCACACACCAGTCGACCCCCTACGCTTTTAAGTACTGAAAAATTAATGCTTTCACAATGGCTATTGAACACATTAAAACAGGAATAAATGGATTAGACGATATGCTTAACGGCGGCTTTCCAAAAGGCAGGGCAATATTAGTATCAGGCGCTTGCGGAACTGGCAAAACCATTTTATCAATGCAGTACATTTACAACGGCATAATGAACTACGCAGAACCAGGCATATATGTAACGTTCGACGAAGTTCCTGACAAAATAAGGCAAGACATGCTTGAGTTCGGCTGGGACTTAAAAGAACTTGAAAAAAATAACCTGCTAGCACTTGTTGACGCAACAAGCGCACGTGTAGGCACAACATCAGAAGAAGTACATGCGCTTTCACCTAGCCAACTTGACCTTGACCGTTTACTTGTGGACATCCTGCGCATTGCTAACAAAATAGGCGCAAAACGCCTAGTAATAGACTCAATCCCCGCAATGGCCTTTCAATTAGAGAAGGAAAGCGAAATCAGGCGGGCAATTTTAAAAATGGTCTACGTGCTTTCCAAAAAAGACTTAACTACAATAATGACTTCGGAAATTCCCGAACAGTCAAGCGGACTTGGGTTGCCTCAGCAGTTTTCAAAATTTGAAGTTGAAGAATACGTTGCAGATGGAGTAATCGTAATGAGCTTCCTTGGAACAGGCTCAACCGCAATTCGTACAATTTACGTGCGTAAAATGCGCGGGTCAAAACACGACGCTGACATGCACCCACTTGAAATAACGCCGCAAGGAATCATAGTAAAGCGAATAGAAGACGCATTTAAGTAAAAACAAAGACAAATAACT
>JAUYPK010000075.1 GCA_030697615.1 Microcaldota archaeon
TACTCCGCGGAAGTCTTTGGAAGTTGGCTGGCGTTTCTTCCTAAGGCTAGCTTGTTGAACTGGCGCGTTTGGCTTTTTCTTCTCTAATTTATCTTTGCCGCCTTTGCCAGCGTCTTTTCCAGTTGTTTTTGAATCCTTTGATTTAGAGTCTTTTTCCATAAAGATTTGCCTTTGTGAATTGTTGTACGGTTTTGAAATCGCGAAGCGATTTCTAACTCTGTTTAATTACAAGCGCCGGGACTGAGATTTCCTAAAAACCCTTTTCCACAGTCAGCGCCAAATAAAAACTAAAATATAAAAATCTTCCAGTTTTTCTTTTTGGGACTGAAAGACCTTTTATCTTTTTTCGCTAAAAAGAAAAAGGGCTTTCGTTCGAACTCAGGAGTCCTTTCGGACACAAGCTTTCTAGAAGTTATAAGGTCTACAGGTAAACTGTCACCATATTAGTAACTTCCCGGATTAATTTCCAGGCTTGCGCATTACCGCTCTGCCATCCCGGCACGAGACGCGGATATGAAATTGCCAAAGCAATTCTAAACCCCGCATGTTGGTTTGCTTCCTAAAGTGGAATTAATAGGGAATAAACTGGTTTAAAAACCTATAGCTTTTTCAAGCAGCTTTCCGCTCTGAAACATACTTATCAACGTGCTCTGCAATTATGCGGTGTTTCAATGCAGTGAATTTTTTTGAAGCTTCACTTGTGGGTTCATATACGGGTCGCATTCCTCCGCGCCATGGAACCATAGCAGAGCCGGTTTTTACGCCAGCAGGGGAAGCTAAGTTGTCAATTTTTCCAAATTCAAGCCAATGAGCTATTGCTCCACCACTATTTTCGCCTATCTGTGACGGGGTTTTAATTATTTCTTTTTTTGTCCCACCATTAGAAGAGAAAAGCACCATACCTATCTTTCTCCGCTTGTACCAAGGACCCGGACTTCGTTTCAGAATTATTCTTCTTAAATTTCTTATCACGTTTCCGTAAAAACCAGTATCTAAAAGTACCATGTTTTTATGGTCTAATACTCCGGCAGCTTTTGCATATCGAAATATTTCCTCGTTTCTTTTTTCATCTTCAGCTCCCATGAAAAATCGGCCAAAATAATAGGAACCCATATGCTGGCTATGGACAAAATTCGGATATTCTTTTCCATACAATAATTTAGTTGAAATATCTAGCAAAATAACTCGCCGATGACTTCCACGACCGGGTAAACGCCTTGCAAGTTTACGCATTACACTATACGCAGCTCTGCACCCGGTTCCCATTACAACAATTGCTTTGTCTGGGTGGTCGAGCAGGATTTGATCACAGGTCTGTACCAGAATAGGCGCTAAGTTTCTCGACGCATGTTCCAATTCACCTACGTGTTTCTCAAAAGCCATGTATTACCCTCTCGATATCGAATGATTCATTGCGTAAAAATCTTAATCAATTTGCGCTCAACTTCTTTTATTTTACTTTCTTTCAAGGAACCTAACTTGTAGGAAATGATTGACTTATCCGCTGTGAACAGGCGGTTGCATTTTATTCGGCTTTCTATTCTCAAGGCGCCTTGTTTAAAGTCATTGTCAGAAAGAGCTAAAATGTATTCATCAGCTCGCAATACACTAGTTATTTGGCACAGAATTACATCTTCACCAATTAAAGTAGCAACAACTAGCGCCGGCCTATTTTTTGAGGCGCTTAAGTCAGAAAATGGGAATGGAAGAACTACAACGTCTCCTTTTACAAGTGTTTCCACGCTTTTTCATCCTCTTTGCTTAGCCAATCTTTTGCAAGTGACTTTTCGCTCGCTATTGCTGAGAGCATTTTTTCGTTGAATTGCTTAAATGACCTTAGTTCAAGCCTATTATCAAAAGCTAAAATCGCTATTTTGTCACCTTCTTTGAAACCCTCAATTTCTCGCATATCTTTCGGAATCGCTATTTGGCCTTTACTCGTTATACGAGCGCTTTTCATTTCAACAAGAGTCATAAAAACCACCTAATCTTAAATGTAAGAAAAGTAAGAATTAAAAAGGCT
Organism: Microcaldota archaeon; assembly: GCA_030697615.1. Taxonomy (GTDB): domain Archaea; phylum Micrarchaeota; class Micrarchaeia; order Norongarragalinales; family UBA8480; genus JAHFHC01. The sequence goes on from JAUYPK010000075.1 coordinate 2,024, forward strand.
ATGCCGCGGCTACCTTAGCCGCATCAAAGTCGATTAGTCTAACAACTGGCTTTTTGTCAACTAACTCAACTACCAAGTTGTTATCGAAGTGTCCATGCTCTATTCCAAGTCCAACTAACCCAATTTTAATTTGTTGAATTTGACGCTGAATCTCTTCGCTATGCCCCGGATTTTCTCTAAAGAACTTCTCAAGGTGTTCCCCTGCAAACTTGGTATAAACTCGCATCATGCCGCCTTTAGTTAGATATGCACGCGGCTTCCCATTTCGGTGTAAAATCTCCTCTACTTGTAAACCAGCTTTATGCGCGGCAAGCCAAGCACCGTATGCTTCACGCGATAAAACCCTCACTATATAACCATGAAGTTTGCCGCCAAGTGGAATTAATGCGCTGCCTGTTTTCAAAAAGCGGTATCGTTTAATGCCAGAACCAATAGGTGCAAGTTTGCCAAAGTTAGCCGAAGCAGTTTTATCGTAGAAGTACTTTCCAGTAGCGTGGTAAGTCTTCGCTATGTCAATTTGCCTTCTTAAATCCGCCAATGATGGCCTGTGCTTTGCATAATCCTGGAAACTTTTAAATAAGTCACGCCAATGATAAGGAGGAACATGCGGAAGTAACTCCCTTGCAATAATCCCTAAAGCTTCCGGGTTTCTGTTGAGCATCTCAGCTTGGCTATAAAAAAATAAGTTCGGGTCACCAGCTTCTTCAGCTTTTGGTAAAATTTCCCTGGCAACTACTTCCCAGCATTTTGCAAGTTCGCTTGGTGGAACGCCTTCTTTTATTGGTTCGCGAGCAAACATTGCCAAACTGTGTTCCTTCCAAGGGAACTTTTTAAAAAATGGGTCTCTTGCGATTTTCTTTACAACCCTCCAATAAGCATCTGACATTTCACCATTCAAATACTGTGTTTCAATTTCATGCCGCAATGGAGAAAATAATTCACGAGCAGTCAACCGAGTATCCTGCCATGCTCTTTTTAAAAGTGCTTTAACCATTTTTCAAAACCCTTGAATAACCCGCTCTATATCAAACGCCATTCCTTTTTTTAAGTCTTTTATTTCACTGGATCCGCGCAATGCGGTTGCAACTGCAACAAGTTCTCCCTTGCCGGTAAAAATCCCAACGCGTTCCCCACGCTGGATTTTTTCGTCCATTGCTAAAATGCCCGGAATTGCCAAGTCTGCACCAGTAGAAATTGGGCGCAAGCAATCATCACTAGCAATTACGCGTTTTAGCTTCACAAAATCTTCAATTGGAATAATCGCTTTTTTCAATTTTTCGTCGTTTCCCTTTTCTTTCCACAGCCAGTAATAATCCGACAGCTCTTGCAAGGTGATGCACTTATCTTCGGTTAACACGCCCGCTTTTGTCCTGCGTAGTTCGGCCATTTCAGCTTTGACACCTAGAACCTCTCCAACATCAAACACTAAGTTTCTCACATAGAAGCCAGCTTCACTTGAAACTGAGAACAACACGTTTCGTTCTTTTACTTCGAGTATTTTTAGCTCCTTGACTTCCCGAATGCGGAGGTTCTTGGCAACTGCACTTAAGAGTGGTGGAGTTTGGTAGATTTTTCCTTTGAAATAATTAAACGCTTTGACTAAATCTTTTTTGCTAACTTCTTTTTCAAGCTGCATTACGCACACGTAAGTTTTGGAAGTTTCGCCAAGGAAATGTGAAACTTTGCAACCTTGGTTTAACAGTACAGGCAAAACTCCAGATACATTTGGGTCAAGTGTTCCAGTGTGACCAGCTTTGTTCACGTGGAGAATCTTTTTAACAAATGCGGATACTTCGTGGCTCGATGGACCTTGTGGCTTGTCAATGCAAACAACGCCGTGTTCAAGCGCTTGTTCAACGCTACGCTGGTGAGGTGAAACGCCGAGTTTAAATTCCTCCTTGTAGAAAACATGCATAAATAAAAGCACAAGAAATAGGGAAGAAAGAGTAGAAAAAACCAATACGTTCAGAGCTTACGCACTGTTCCGTTCACCGCATCAACTTCAATTAAGTCGCCGTTGCGGAATACTTTTGTGCCAATCTTGGTTCCAACAACACATGGAATTTTAATCTCCCTCGCCACAATAGCCGCATGGCAAAGCAAACCTCCTTCATTTGTCACAATTGCAGCTGAACGTTCCATTGCAGGGACATACGCTGGAAAAGTTGAAGGCGCAACTAAGATTTCACCACGTTGTAAAGTGTCAGCGTCTTCCAAACTAAGCACAATACGCGCTTTTCCAGTTACTTTTCCAGGACAGACGCTTTGCCCGTTTAGTTCAGTAATGTGGTGAAGCGATTCTTCAACGGCTAATTCTGCGGCTTTGTATTTTTCAAATTCTCTTCCCGCTAGGATTGTTACGCGGGGATTATTGAAAATAAACGCGTGGTCAACAAAACGTGCCGAAAGTTCAGTTGATAACTTTTCGTCAAAGCCGTTTTCAAAACTATTTGCAATTTCGCTTACGCGCATTGACGCGAATTGATTCCATGAAATGCTCCACTCTTTGCATGTGGCTTTTATCAACGGAGTTAGCTTGTGGACGGCGAAAGAATATGTTTCGTCTGCGTAGTTTGCAGTTTGGCCCCATGCACGCAAGTTTGCCACCATTAGCTTTTCTTCGTCGCCGAATTTCAACTTGTCAAAAACTTCCAGCGTAGCTTCGTTGACTTTTTCTTGCGCTTCTTTTACTTTTACTTCTTCTCCTAAGTTTTTTGACAATAACACTTCCAAGCGGCTGTAAATGTCTTTTTCACTATACGGCGTTCCCCAGTAGTAGTACATTCCCAAGTGACTAAACGCAGCTAAGTGTTCCGCTACAGCTGCTGCTACGTCTTGGTTAGTTTTCCAGTTTTCGTTTTCACTTGCAAGCAGTGCAATTTCTAACAGGGAGTTTTTTTCCAATCTTGCATCTGTTGGCTCTGGCAATTCAAATAACGTTGCTAAATATTGGTTTTGTTTTTTTAAATCTGGTTCTTTTGCAGCTACTCTTGCAACAAGCAAGTCGGGGTAAAACTTGTTGAAAATAATATAGTGATACGCAGTTGTCCATAACTGGACTCCGAGTTCAATAAATTCCAGTAGCTTTGCAGGTTCGTCGCTGACTTTAACGTCGCTTCCAAGATTCCTCATTTTTGAAACGAACAAATTCCGTTTTGCTGCAACTCGCAACATCATCTGCGCGTCATTTTCAATTCCACTTTTCATCGCAGCTACGTAGCCATTCATGTCTTGAACCGAAAGCCACCTAGCTTGCGCTAATTGGCGAAAATGTTGGACTTTAAAGTCGCTGTCAAGCGTCGCTCCAAGTAAGTCACGTTTGTAAGCTTCTGCAACTTGGTCAATAAGTAGCAAGGCGTGGTTCTTTCCGCGTCGTGCAACTTCTTCCCATTGAATAGACATAGACAAAATCAAAGAACCGTAGGAAGGAAAAAATAGTTAACAGTATGCCCGCCATGTAGCGGTAAGGCTAGAGCTAAGCGCGACTAATTTTGAAAAAGATATTCGTATCGATTCTTTAAATCGGTTCTAGGTGCATTACGTTGCACTTTTTCGCTTTGCCTTTGCTGTCGGTTATTTCGACTAAGTTTCTGTCAATTAGTTTTGTAATTGTAACCGTCTGGCCTGCTTTGCGTCCTTTTGTTTTAATACATTTTCTTCCTACTTGAATTGAAGACATGAAATCACCTGTTTAACTCTAGAGTCTTTAATAGAATTTACCTTTTCGCTTGTTAGTTTACGGGATATGATGCTTTTTATCGCTTCTGGATACGGGTTTGCAACCTTCCCCCACCCTTCTTTAGCTAACTTAGCAGCAGCGACGATAAGTGCAGCGACTTGCTGCTGCGTTAAGCGTTCAGTGTTTACAACGAGGTCAAAGTGATCGTGCTTCAACGTGTCAACGCCATAAAAATTTTTGAACCGGTCAATGTTCATTTGGTCGCGGCGTGCGGTTTCATCCATCACTTCTTGCAACGAACGCGTTTCACGCGAGGCTATTCTTCCAGCGCGAGTAGCAAGCGAAGCATGGAGCCAAACTGATAAATCAGAATCAATCAACCAGCCCGCTAGCCTCGTTCCAACAATGCATTTATCCTCGCTGTCAGCAAGCCTAGCTAGTTTAGCGTCAAGGGCATAGTCAATCTCAGCATTAGACAAAGCAAGTTTCTGAACTTCAGTAAGTGTAAAGCCGCTTTCATCAGCAGCGTTGCGTAAAGTATAATTAATTGTTTTTAGCCCAAGCGCTTTGCCAACGTTGTTACAAGCAGTTGTGTTTCCACAGCCAGATAAACCAGAAATTGCGATTTTCATGTTTTAAACCGTTTAAATTAGTTACTAGCATTTTTCTATCGGTTTGACAGTTTATCTATATATTTCAAGTGTGATAGTGGAACGTCTTCGCGGGAAATTGAACCCATCTCGAGGCGGGTTTTTTCCTTAATTATGCGCTCAACGCAGTTTC
>JAUYPK010000080.1 GCA_030697615.1 Microcaldota archaeon
CCGTCCTGAACAGCGCCTCATGTAATGGTTCGAACCACACTGTGCCAAAGCTGTTCACGGTAAACGCAATGCGACTGGCGTTGAAAACTGTGAAGAAAAGAAAACCCGCAACTAAGCCTTTTGCACGATGTTCTTTGCTCCGATCCTTACTTGCTAAAATAAACCCAGCAAGAAGTGCAAGTTCCAAACCTCCAGCGCAGAGGTTGCTTATCTCCACGCTTAAGTTTCCAACTTGGAGAAATGGGACGCCGTTAAATGAAAGGGTTGATTTTTTGCCAAGGAGGGAGAGGAAAAATTGCGACAGCCGTGCAGCGATTTCGTGGAGAAAAGTAGTTGAAGAAAACAAAATGTAAAGCGGAACCGCAACTAATACAGTGTGGATAAAGAATTCGCCAGCTTTAAGCGCGGCTTGCTTCACTGCTCTGCTGTGCCGGTGTAGGGTTTTTTTAACCATGTTTCTCTTGTATTAATTCGCGACTATAGTTTAATTTACTTATGTGACAGTTTACATGGCGGACTTCAAGCAAATTGAAAACAAATGGCAACAAAAGTGGTATGAAGAGAAAACATTCGAGCCACAGCTAGATGAAAAGCGCAAGAAGTTTTTCTTCACTGTTCCTTATCCGTATGTTTCAGGCGCGTTGCACGTTGGCCACGGCCGCACTTATGTCAACGGCGACATCATTGTCCGCTTTAAGCGAATGCAAGGCTTTAACGTATTGTGGCCAATTGCGTTTCACATAACTGGAACTCCCGTACTCGCAGTAAGCGGAAAAATATCCGCTGGAGACGAAGCCACGATTAGCCTTTACAACAGCTACGTAAGTATCTACGAGGACGACAAAAGCAAAATTCCGCAAATTGTACAGAGTTTCAAAGAGCCGTGGAACCTCGTAAACTACTTTTCTTCAAAAATGGTTGCAGACTTTAAGTCAATTGGCTTTTCTCTAGATTTGTCGCGGCAATTCACAACAGGAGACAAGGAGTACAACGCGTTTGTAACGTGGCAGTTCCACAAGTACAAACAAGCCGGCTACCTCAAGCAGGCAAGCTACCCAATATTATACTGCGTGAATGACAAAAACGCAGTTGGCGAAGACGACATCCAAGACGCAGACACAAACCCAGTTGAAGTGCAGCGGTTCACAACACCCAAGTTTAAGCTAACTGACGAAGACGCGTTTTTAGTAACCGCCACGCTGCGGCCTGACACTATTTACGGCGCTACGAACGTGTTCGTTAAACCTGCAATGACTTATCTGAAGGTAGAAGTTGAGCTTGAAAAAAATAAAAATAAAGAGATTTGGATTGTTTCTCGCAGTGCAGTGGAGAAGCTAGAACTACAGAATATCCCAGTGAGTATAGTGGGAGAGATTAAAGGGGAAAAGTTAATCGCACGGGAAGTTGAAACTCCAACTGGTTCGATTGTGCCAATCTTGCCTGGAGAATTTATTGAAGAGGACACTGGAACTGGCGTTGTGCATTCAGAACCTTCGGATGCGCCGTTTGACTTAGTTGCAATTGAAGAGTTGAAAAAAGATGAAAAAACCCTTTCAAAATATCCAGGGTTAAAGGAAAAAGTAAACGCGATTAAGCTAAAACAAGTAATTTCTTGCCCGCCTTATTCAGAATACCCGGCACTTGACCTCGTTACAAAAGCTAATATAAAAAACACGAAGCAAAAAGACCTACTCGACAAAATTACAAAACAATTATACAAAGACGAATTTTACAACGGAACAGTTGTCAACAGCGGAGAATTCACCGGATTAAAAGTTGAAGAAGCAAAGGAGAAAATGTCCGCTTGGCTGGAAAAAACAGGAAAAGCTTATCACTTATTTGAATCAAGCCGACCTGCAAAATGCCGCTGTGGCGGCAAAGTTGTTGCTGCGGTTATGAACGACCAGTGGTTCCTTGACTTCAACGCTAAGGGGTGGAAGGAAAAGAGCAACGAGGCTCTTGAAAAAATGAAGATCTTTCCGCCGAATTACAAGAAGCAATTCCAGGACATTTTTGCGTGGCTTGACAAACGCCCCTGTGCTCGACGTAGGGGGTTAGGGACGCAACTGCCATTTGCAAACGAGTGGATAATTGAATCGCTGTCTGACTCAACGATTTACCCGGCGTTTTACACTGTGATAAAACAAATCCGCAAATGCGGCTTGAAACCTGACCAGCTTAGCGAGGAGTTCTTCGACTACGTGTTTCTTTCAAAAGGCACGGCTGCAAGTGTGGCAAAGAAAATCGGCGCAAAGAAAGAAGACCTTGAAGCGATTAAAGAGCAGTTCGAGTACTGGTATCCATGCGACCAAAGACATACAGCAATTGCACATATTTCCAATCACTTGTCGTTTTACATTTTTGCTCATAGTGCAATTTTTGACAAGAAATTCTGGCCAAAAGCAATCACGGTAAATGAATTGCTCATCAGCGAAGGGACAAAGATGAGTAAGTCAAAAGGCAATGTAATTACGCTGGACGACATTCGTAAAAATTATTCCGCTGACCTTTACAGAATGTATTCGGTTGCAACTGCAGATTTTGCAAGTGTGTTAGATTTTCGAAGGGCCGATGTGGAAAACTCACGCAAATCCCTGAACAAACTCTACGCGGCGTTGGAAAACGCAGTTGAACTTTCAAAACAAAACGGCGGGGAAAACACTTCACTTACCGAATGGATCATAAGTAAATTTGAAAGCTGCTTAAAGCAATGTAGCGAATCGCT
>JAUYPK010000082.1 GCA_030697615.1 Microcaldota archaeon
TCTTCAGCAGTAACTTCTCTTTTTAGCTTCAAGTTAATGCGGGGAAATTCGCTAGTTCTTCCAACCGAAGTTACGCCAGGTATTCTTTTGAATCCACGTATTACGCTCTTGTTGAACCTCTTATTTTTTTCGTTGGCTAGTTCTTGGTCTAGCACTTCTCCTTTATACCCCCTTGGTTCAGATGCCATGTTAGTGTTTTTTCAACCGCCGTAGATTATGTTTACAAATTCTAGGGTGTCGCCGTCTTTAAGCGTTTGTAGCGGGTGGCACAACGTCCCGTTGAGCTTGATTAGTCCAGTTTCTTCGTTTATTTTTTCCTGCTTTAACACATCACGAAGAGTAGTGTCCGTTTTGGTTTCTACTTGTTTCTTTTTTCCATCTAAATAGAATGTGATGTTCAATTGATAGATTCACCCTTGTACGCTGCTTACCTTAGCATTTAAAAATAATGACCGCTCAATAATTTGAGCTAGTTTAACTAACTTTATAGTGATTTGGAATTTTTATGTCTTTAGCTCAACACGTCAGAAAATCATTTTTACAAACATACAAGGAACGTTCTCCCGCTTTGCGTCAACGCATTACGAAGTGGCGCAAGACTCCGGTAGTTGTACGCGTCGAGAGGCCACTTAACCCGCCACGAGCTAGGGGTTTAGGCTACAAAGCTAGCAGGGACTTTATAGTTGCCCGCGTCCGCATTTCAATAGGCAAACGTAGACGCCGTCGGCCAGATTTAGGCAGGAAGCCAGGAAAGAACCGCAAAACACAAGTTCCGGGTATTTCCTTGCAGAAACTCGCAGAAAAACGTGCAGAACGCCGATTTCCAAACTTACGTTTAATTAACTCTTATTACGTCGGCGAAGACGGACAGTATAAATTCTTTGAAGTCATATTAACTTCGTTAAAATGAAGAACTTCGTTGACCTAAACCTTTCCAACGCTGCACTGCGGCAGAAGTCACTTTCACTTGGCTACAGCGAAGCCAAGACAATGGCAATTGCAACCCTTCCGTCAAAATCAAATGTAAAAGCGGACGTTGTCGAATCAACCAATGTTGAGCTTTTGATAAGCGCTTGCAAGCGGCATAACTCGCAGTTCACCTTTATCAACCCGCTTCTTTACAACGACTTTTACAAAGGCACTGCCTTGCTTGAAATCGCAAGGGAAAAAGAGAAGGTTTTCGAGATTCCGCTGCGTTTCCTCTTGCGTTCGCCAAATCGCAGTAAACTTATTTTTCAGCTTCGAATATTTCTCAAGAACTGCCTAAAGCGGAAGATTCAGTTTGTATTCACCTCGCGCGCGTTAACAGAGTTTGACTTAAAGTCTCCACGTGAAATCATCGCAATTGGAGAAACGCTGGGATTAAACTATGAACAGTCTAGCGCAGCCCTTTCGTATGGACGTGGGGAAAAATGAAAAAAATACTCTTTGTAACTCACAATAGTGGCAAACTTGTCGAGATCAAGAATTTTCTTGAACCGCTTGGGTTCAGCGTGGAAAATATTAACTTAGAATTAACTGAAATTCAAGCTTCGCAAGAAGAAGTAGCACGCGCAAAAGCGCTTGAAGCACGAAAAACAATTGCAGGAGATTTAGTTGTCGAAGACACTGGCTTCTACATCGACGCTTACAATGGATTTCCTGGAGTTTTAGCCGCGCCTGTGATAACGCAAATAAAGCCGCATGGCTTGCTTAACTTGATGAACGGAGTGACTAATCGCAAAGCGCATTTTAAGTCAATTGCAACTTATTTACCAGCAAATTCAACTGAGCCGCTGTTATTTGCTGGTGAATGCAGCGGCGAAATTGGCATAGTAGAAACTGCCTTTAGGCCGCATTTGCCATACGATGCTTTTTTTATTCCAGACGGCGAAACTAAAACACTGGGCGAAATGTCAATTGAGGAGAAAAATAAATATTCGCATAGGGTAAAAGCGTTTGAAAAACTTGCAAGTTATCTTAAAAATGAGGGAAAAAAATGAGAGAAAAGAAAAGATATTTGCTGTACGCAATTGAAGGCCAGCAACTTGATGAACGAAGCGCGAGGTTAGCTGTGCGCAATGCGGTTTACGCTTTTTTGGGGGAGAAAGGCGCCAGCGAGGCGAATGCGAAGTTTATGGAGTTCAACGCTGGAAAACAGCTTTTCTTACTGCGGTGTAGTTTGGGTTCGCTGGAAAGCACAATTGCGTCTATTGCGTTGCAAACCGTTTTTAACGCTAGGCCAATTGCGTTGCGTTTGGAGAAAATGAGTGGCAGCGTAAAACACGTTTGGTCGTAAAGTTGCGGAGTCGCTTCCTTCGGAAGCACCGTACCTCAGGAAAAGCCATAAAAACCCCCTTTGTCATAACTCTTATTGGTAAAGGAAAAAAATAATATTTCTTGGTTTGTTTTAAAGAAGTTAAATCGTTAAGTTTATAGCTTTGAATTTTGTTCTGCTTGTAAGCTTAAGAAATTGTTTTTTTTAACTTAGTTTTCAAGATAGTTTAACAAAAGGTGATTTGTGTTTATGTATCCTCCACAGCAATCTGCTTATGACCGTGCAATTACGGTATTCTCTCCAGATGGAAGGCTCTTCCAAGTTGAATACGCCAGGGAAGCTGTTCGAACAGGTAGCACTTCTATTGGCATCCTTTCTAAAGATGGTGTTGCTCTTGTAGCGCACAAGAGGATAGCTTCTGCTTTAATTGTCGGCGATTCGCACGAAAAGATTTTTCAAATCGATAAACACGTGGCAGCTGCTTCTAGTGGGTTAGTTGCAGATGCGCGTAAGCTTGTAGATTTTGCAAGGATAGAGTGCCAAAAGCACCATTTGACTTACGGTGAGTTTATACCAGTTGAAATGCTTGCCAAGAAGCTTGGCGACCACTTACAGTTCTACACGCAGCTTGGAGGGGTAAGGCCATATGGTGTTTCTCTCTTAGTTGCAGGTGTAAGCGATGGTTCTCCAAGGTTATTTGAAACCGACCCAAGCGGCGCGTTGTTTGAATATAAAGTGACCGCAATTGGCACTGGGAAAAAAACAGTTGAAGAGTTCATGGAAAAAGAGTACAAGGACAACCTTGCGGAAATAGATGCTGTGAAGTTGGCAGTTAAAGCTTTGAAAAAGAGCTTATCTCAAGATGAAAAGCTAACTCCGTCGCTTTTAGATATTACTTTTATTTCAAAAACAACTGGAACTAGCAAGTCATATTCCAAGGAAGAATTAGCTGCTTTGCTTTAATGATGATTTACAAATGTCCGGCATTGAAAACACTATAATTGCGCGTTTTGAAAAGAATGGTGAGCATTTCGAAATACTCGTCGATCCAAAGAAGTCATATGAGTATAAAACCGGTGTAAAAAAAGACTTCGAAAATGTAGTTGCATTTGACGAAGTTTTCAAAGACGCAAAAAAAGGGGAGAGGCAAACCGCAACAGCGATTCAAAAAGCATTTGCCACAAGTGACTTCGTCGAAATTGCAAAGAAGATAATGCACGATGGAGAATTACAGTTAACAACTGACCAACGCCGCAAAGCAATTGAAGAAAAAAGATTAAGGGTAATTGCGTTGATTGCCAGAAATTGTGTAGATCCTCGATCTAAGGCGCCGCATCCGCCACAGCGGATTGAAGCTGCGCTTGAGCAGGTTAGGTTTAGTGTCGATCCGTTTAAATCTGCCGAGGAGCAGATGCTGGCTGCAATTGAAAAGTTGAGGGAAATACTTCCCATTTCAATACAAAGCGCTAAAATAGCGGTTAAGATTCCGGGTCAATTTGCGCCAAAAGCATATGGTGCACTTAAGGAATATGGATTACAAAAAGAAGAGTGGGCAAGCGATGGCTCGCTTCTTGTTGTGTGTGAAATGCCTGCAGGTATGCAAAGTGAGTTTTTCGACCGCTTGAATCGGTTAACCTCGGGGCAAGCGCAGACAAAAGTGTTATGAAAAAAATTTAAAAGATAAAATATCAAAAGAAAATAATGATGAGCGAAGAAAATAATGGTGAAATATTTATGAGTGAAAAGCGTTTAGTTATTCCGGGTGAAAAAGTCGCAGATGAGCCAATCCGTATGGACGGCTGTTACATTGAAAACAATGCCACTTACGCGTCTGTTGTAAGCATGGCACAAGATGACAAAGTTGTCCCGTTAAAGGGAAAATACCTCCCTATATCCGGGGATTATGTTGTTGGTATAGTTTCTGAAGAGAGGTTCTCTGGTTTTACCATTGATATCAATTCGCCTTACGAGGGGCAAATTTCTTCCCGTGAGTTACGTGACCCACTTCGAGTTGAAGATGTGGTGTTTGTAAAAATCGCTTTTGCAGATGAGGTTAACAACGCTGCACTTACTGACCTACGTAGGCTTTACGGCGGCGAAATCCTAGAAATTGAACCTGTAAAAGTTCCGCGTGTTATTGGCAGGAACATGAGTATGGTTTCAATGATCCGTGACTACACTGGAACTGACATTTTTGTCGGTAAAAACGGCAGGCTATACTTAAAGGGTAATAACTCCGCTCTGGCAATTGAAGCTATTTTAAAAATCTGCCGCGAAGCGCATACAACTGGCTTAACTGACCGAATAAAAAACTTTCTAGAAAGCCAAGCACAACCGCGAGAGAATCAAACAGAACCACAGCAAAGTTAAAATTTAAAATTCGAAGATATTAAGTATAATAACATAAAAAATTTACGTTGAAAAAAAGGTGTTTTAAAAAATATGAGTTCAAGTAATCCAAATAAGCCAAAGTTAATACAAAATGGTAAACGCATAAGCGGACGTAGTTTCACGGATCTAAGACCGCTGAAAATCACCGCAGGTGTGTTAAAACAAGCTGACGGAAGTGCAATGATTGAATGGGGAAAGAACCGCATAATCGCAGCTGTTTACGGACCACATGAAGTGTTCCCAAAATTCTTAACTGACAACCGCAAAGCACTTGTAAGCGCGCGTTACGTAATGGCTCCATTTTCCTCACTTGAAGACCACGGCAGAAGCGGGCCGAACAGGAGAAGCATTGAGATAAGCAAAGTTGCAAAACACGTGTTTGAAAACGTTATTCTAACCAACAAGTTTCCCAAAACCATCATCGACATACACATGGACGTTGTCCAGTCGGACGGCGGCACACGTATTGCGGCTATTACTGCTGCTTCAGTTGCACTTGCAGATGCCGGGATTCCAATGAAAGACTTAGTTGCAGGCGTAGCTGTTGGCAAAGTTGACGGTGAACTCGTTGTTGACTTAGATAAGCTTGAAGATAACCACGGTGAAAGTGACGGGGCGGTTATAATCTCTCCACGTAGCGGTGAAGTCTTACTTTTCCAAATGGAAGGCTTGCTTACCCCGGATGAAGTGAAACGCACAGTTCGCTTGGCAAGCGACGCAGCTTTGAAAGTTAGGGAAGTACAAGTAGCAGCTTTGAAAGAAAGATATGCCCAAGTTGCAAGTGAACAAGGTGAACAATTACTATGATTACAATGATTTCAGACCAAATAAAAGCACAATTTGTAAAGGAACTAATAAAGAAAAACAACCGACCAGATGGCAGGCAGTTTCTAGAACATAGGTCAATTTCAATGCAGAAAAACGTGTTTGAAAACTGTGAAGGCAGCGCAATATGCCACTTAGGCGACACAAAAGTACTCGCAGGTGTAAAAATTGACCTCGCAACTCCGTTTCCAGACCGGCCAAACGAAGGCATGCTCTCCGTAGGTTGCGAGTTCTCACCAATTGCACATCCAAACTTCCAAGCTGGTCCGCCAGGCGAAGCGTCGATTGAACTAGCAAGGGTTGTTGACCGCGGTATACGCGCAGCAAATGCAATTGATTTAACTAAGCTAAAAATTGCAGATGGAAAAGTACTCGGCGTATTCATAGACTTATACATTTTGGACCACAATGGCAACTTAACCGACGCAGCTGCACTTGCTGCAATGTCCGCTGTTAAAAACGCGCTTGTCCCAAAGATTGAACAAGACGGTGAAGTTTACAAGCTTAACCACGAAGAGCGCAAGAACAAGCTTCCATTAGGCGAAGATGTTGTAACTTGCACGTTTGAAAAAATTGGAGAATCAATTGTGCTTGATGCTAATATAGATGAAGAAAACGCTTCTAGCGGCAGGTTAACCTTTGGTGCAACAACTTCGGGTTTAATCTGTTCAGCACAAAAAAGCGGCTCAGCTGGATTTATGCTAGACGAGTTCGACAACATTCTTGACTTAACTCTTGAAAAGAGAAAAGAACTGTTAAAATTACTATAAAAGAGATGAAATAAACTATGGGTTCACGATATGGAAGAACAATAAGAAAACGAGAAGAAAAAGTACTTAAAGTACAACGTGCTAAACACGCTTGTCCAATTTGCGGCAAGAAAAACGTAAAACGGCAAGGTACAGCGCTTTGGATTTGTAATTCCTGCGGCGCTAAGTTTTCAGGCGGTGCGTACACTCCAGAAACTGCAGTTGGAGAAACTGCAAGGAAATTTCTAGACGGCATAGTTAAGAAGTAAAATGGGTTGATTGTTGCAAAAATGGGGTTCATGCTATTCTCTGCACTTTTACCATCCGCAAAGTGCGAAGTTAAGCTTGAAAACCCTTCAAAAGAACAGCTCGCCGCACAAATAGCCAACTTTTCCCACTTAATCTCTGCAAACATTTACAACTACTCACCAGTTTCGTACGAAAAAATCAAAACTTTAGTGCCGAAAAAAAGCGGTTCAATTAAAGAAACGCTTAGCCAATATACTCCTTCGAAACTCGCAGAGCTACTAAAACCTGCAATTACCCTTAAACTTGAACCACCTACTGACGAGTCGCAGGTTAAAAAGTTCAAACAAAAGCAAAAGGCGCTTGAAGAGATTTCAGTATGCGCTTTTCTCCACGTGGTTTACTGCCAATTCTACCCGCAACTATTCACTTCGTCTGGAAACCCCCCGAAACCGGAAGTGCGCATAGCTTCAAATTTACCAGAGTGGCAAATAGTCAAAAAAATAGACGTACAGCGTCAAGAGAGAAAAGAAGTTTTCATGACTCTGGCTAATATTTACCACTCTATTCACAACAAGTACCCCTCTTTTTCGCCAATAACACTTTCGCAAACTGAAAGCGGCAGAAAATCATACTCTACTTTGTTAAGCAATTTATCCCTGATTTCCAGCGCATCTGATTTTGACAGCGAATGGAAAGCGTTTGAAGCGTTTAACTCAGCTGGGTTTCCGCCAGTTCCATCGACGCAGACAATAGGAGCGCTCTATCCAGAGCTAAAAATTCCAAAGCCACGCGGAAACTTCGGCAAAAAAAAGAAGTAGTAGTGAAAATGTTTTAAAACAACTATTCCGAATATTTGGTTATTGCATGAACAAGCAAACATTCAAAGGTGGAGAGTTTCTTGGAGTACTTTCATATCGTGAACTTCCACAGCCTCTTCTAAATAAAGCATTAACCGTTAGGCGAGTGCGAATGTTTTCAAATGCTTCAATTATTTACGCTACACAGCTCCCGGTAATTGGTGCAGTGCTTCACTTTACTGGTGTTCCAAAAATGTTCGAAATAGTTACCGGCGGTAAAGTTCCATCATGGTCGATTCCATTGATATTTGGCACTGGCGTACTTTACCATGGACTTGATGCGCTTGATCGTGCCGAACAAGTTAGGCACTCAATGAAACAATTAAGTGATGAAATTGACTTGCACTCAAGCCACAACGAAAATATAAAACGATTTATTAAACAAGGCGCTACGCACGTATTTGTAGATCGCCAAGCCAACATACACTTTGTAAAAGCACCAGAACAATTACTTGGAACTTCTTTTAGGCCAATAGTGGGAAGAATGCGCTCCCCTATAAGTAGAGCTGCTATTTTAGAATAATTTTTCAACTTCGACCCATACTAAAAGACTTTTAATAATGTAAGTGCCTTATTTACCTGTTAAATGGGGGATTGGGCTAGCCTGGCTATGCTTCCAGCTTTGGGAAACCCCTTTTCTTTTTCCTAAAAAGAAAAGTCGTTTATCGCCAAAAGAAAAAGGGTTAAAAACAGCTGGAGACCTGAGTTCGAATCTCAGATCCCCCACTTTCTTCTTTTTATCGCTTTTTTAAATTAAATTAGTACTAAGCTTATTATGTGTGGAATAAGTGCCGCTTACGGCAAGCACCTTAAAAATAAAGAGCAATTTATTCGCGACAGCTTAGCTCTGGTAAAACACCGTGGCTATAGCTTAAATGAAATTAAAGTGCTTGAAAATTGTGTTTTTGGCTGTAACCGTTTACAAATAGTCGACCGACAAAACGGAATTCAGCCACAGACAAATGAAGATGGAACCGTTTCTGTTGTTTTTAACGGAGAGATTTTCAACTATAACGCCTTGCAAAGTACATTATCCTCAAAGGGCCATTTTTTTAAGACTAATTCCGATACCGAAGTTCTTGTTCACCTTTGGGAAGATTATAAAGAAAAAATGGTTGAAAAGCTTGATTCTGAGATGTTCGCTTTTTTTATTTATGACGAGAAAAACGACGTCTTTTTTGCCGCTCGTGACCCTTACGGCGTAAAGCCATTATATTATGCCATAGATGTCCTAGGTAATTATTATTTTTCCTCAGAAATAAAGCAATTAGTTCCAATTAAAGAAATAAGTGAAGTCAAATTCTTTCCACCTGGCAACTATATGCTATCTGGAAAATTAGTGCCCTATCACGCTTTTCCACGTCAATCTAAAAACGTGCCTAGTGATGAAGAAGCAATTTTAACTGTGCGTAAATTATTTGATGAAGCGGTTAAGAAGCGAGTTGAAACCGATTTGCCCATCGGCGTTTTTTTCAGTGGAGGAATTGACAGCTCTTCTGTTTTAGCAACTGCTATAAAATATAACAAAAAAATAACTGCTTTTACTGTGGGAACGCCTAATTCTCCAGATGTAGTAGTTGCTAAGCGGTATTGTCTGGAGAATAATATTCCGTTGAAAGTGTTTACCCCGCCAAGTGAAGAGAAACTTTCTGAATTAATCCCGGAGATGGTGTACGCAACTGAAAGTTTTGAGCCTAATATGTTGAAAAGTGGAATAATTGCGTTTTACTTAGCTAAACTAGCTAAAGATAATGGGTTTAAGGTCATTTTGTGCGGGGAAGGTGCGGATGAGATATTTGCAGGTTACCCCGAATTCGGGAATTGCAAAACAGACAGTGAAGTTGATCAGAATATATTTAATTTTGTAACTAGTCTGCCGCGTACTCAATTTCAAAGAGTAGATCGGACCAGTATGCTGTCAACTTTGGAAGTCAGGATACCCTTTTTTGACACTGCTTTTGCGGACTATTGTATTGCCCTTCCAGGTAAGTTTAAACTAAGAAATATTGGAGGTAAGCTCGTTAAGAAATGGGTTTTAAGAGAAGCTATGAAAGATCGGTTGCCGGATTATATAGTGAACAGAGAGAAGGTTGTTTTTTGTGAAGGTGCAGGATATGCTGGCAATCAAGCAGTAGGTGGCTTATTTTACGATATTATAATGAATGCAATTAATGACGCCGAGTTTAAAAAATTAAAGAATGATTATCCCGATTGGCCTATAGCTGATAAGGAAGTTGCATATTACTTCAAATATTATGCTCGTTACTTGTTTACAAAAGCTAAATTTAACCAACAACGTCCGACGGTTAACACCATTAGCAGTGTGAAAGCCTAACCTACTTCTTCTTTATCGGCATCTGCTCAGGCGGCATTTCGCTGTTTGTTTCGCCTTCGTCTTCTTTTCGTTGTCTTTCGCGGAGTTGCTTAAAGTAAAACACTACTCCTGCAAGTATGGCTATTATTGCAATGAATGGCAAAATAGTTGAAATTAAGTCTATGCCGTTTGGGCGTATGCCTCCTAGTTTTTCAAGCAGTGCTTGGCTGCGGTTAAATAGTTCAAGTGAATCCTCTTCTTTTAACTGTGAAAAAGTTGCAATTTTATCAAATTCTTCTTCGAGTAAAGTTTGTAATTCGCTTAACTCAGCTTGTGCTTCTTTTACACTTGCATCATCTCTTCCAACGCGTACGGTTTTGTCGTTTACGAGTTTCTGTGCTTCCCGCGTTGCGTTTATAGATGCGCCGAGGCGAATTGCGTTTCTCTCAAGTGAATTTACAAATGAAGAGAACTGAACTATTTGCCTATTGAAGCTATTGTTCAATAATGCAGTTTCTTGCAGTGATTGACTTGCGCTTATGTCGCCTGCAGTGTCTTCAAGCTCTTGCACTTGTTCGTCGATAACTGTAAAATCAACGCCTATTAGCCAACGTTTTGCCCCTTGTATTTTTTCCCTTAGTTTCTTCACTTTTTCAAGCGCAATTTCCCCTGCTTCTGTTGACTCTTTTTTTTCTTTTCTACGCTGGGTTTCCCTAACTATGGATCCAGCTATGCTGTCAGCATCAGCTACTAGGAGTTCAGGTGGCCTAGAGTCCACGTAGTCTCTACTGACGGATAAAACAATTTCAGGATCCTCTACAAGTTCACCTTCGCGTGTAACTATGAAAATAGGTGCGTTGTTCACAATTACCAATATGTTTCCGCCTTGGATTCCGTTGGCGCTTTGGTAAACTACTTCAAAAGTGGAGTAGTCCTCGCGTGGAGAAAGGTATTTTTTGATGATTTCGTTTGTGTCAACTTGAGCCACAGCTAGGCCAAATAACAGGAAAAACGCAAATATGGGAAAAAACCGCATTTCAACTCTTGAATTAAAAACGCTGTCAACTTATTTAAAACACACTTCCCCTTTATTTTCAGGGCTTTTTCCCGCCTTAGCTCAACGGTAGAGCACCCCGCTGTAGCTCTTGACATCTTCTCCCCGTTTAACGGGGAAAGAAATTGAAACGGGGTGGTTGCAGGTTCAAATCCAGCAGGCGGGACTCTTTTTTCTTTTTTTAAATACTTTTAAAAGCATTTGCAGCGTAACTTATTTCAGGTGATATTAGAAATATGGTTGCACTTCCTACAAGCGCACTTAGATACCGTCGAAGTTCCTCTGCCTCTGAATTAGCTGCTGCACATGCAGGCGAACAAGCAGCAATAAGCGCTTTGAAAGCGAAGCCGTGGCATGAAAAAGCCGCTAGCCATTTTGGAGAAGCGCATGGCAAAGAAGGTAATGCTTCAGTTAGTTCAAGTGAAAAGCACCCTGACGTTTTAGTTCGCTTTACGCAAAAAGCTGGCAGACCAATTGCAGTTTTAAAACACGCATCTGGACCAAGTCTTGAAGTGACAAAAGAGCACGAAGGCAATTTTTACGCGCCTAAGGGTACAAGTGCATTAAGTTCCTATGCGGATTTGCTCGCTGCAGCCCAGCGTGCTCACAAGACGCTTAAAATATACGCGCCTTAGCACTTATCTTTTTTATTACTTTTTTTCCTTTTTTTCGCTACTCTCGAAGCGTATAAAAACTTCTTCTCTGCAAATTATTACCTGTGACAATTAGCGTTTTCTTTTAAATTGCCTTGGTAGTGTAGTGGCCTAGCATTCAAGATTGTCACTCTTGCGACCCGGGTTCAAAAACAGCCCTTTCTTTTTTAAAAAAGAAAGGTCCGTCACCCCCAAAGAAAAATTTGGGTTTGAAAATCCCGGCCAAGGCGTTTAACGCAGAGATGAAAGCACCCTGGAGCTAGGCCAGGGCGGCTCTTTTTTATCCCCATCAAGGCGCTTTTATTTCTTCTGCTCGTTAGTTATTTGCAATGTCACTCTTGTTTTCCAATTGCAAGCTCTTCACTCACCTAGGCCGCGTCAACGGCGACGTTTTAGTTGGGGAAGATGGAAAAATTGCAAAGATTGGCCACAATTTAGCCAGCGACGAAACAATAAATTTGCACGGCAAACTGCTGCTTCCTGGCTTGATTGATCCGCACGTTCACTTGCGCGATCCTGGGCAAACGTACAAAGAGGATTTTTACACTGGCACATGCGCAGCACTGGCAGGCGGCGTTACAACAATTCTAGACATGCCTAACAATTCGCCGCCAATAATTTCTCAACAGCGGCTCAATGAAAAAAATTCAGTTGCGAAAACCAAAGCGGTTTGCGACTACGGGTTTCACATTGGTGCAACTGATTCAAACGCACTTGAAGCGCAAAATTCAAATGCGGTTGCGATGAAACTCTACATGGGTTCAACAACCGGTGACTTGCTTGTTGAAAATGAAAATAGTTTACAAAATATCTTTTCAACTTTTAAACGCACTATCGTGGTTCATGCAGAGGATAACAAGTGCATCAAAGAAGCAAGTGTAGCTGTTTATCACGCGGCTGAAAACCACAACAAAATGCGGCCGCCATTGTGCGCTGAAATTTCACTGAAAAAAGCGATTGACTTAACGAAGAAACACTCTGCAAAGCTGCACGTGGCGCACATGTCCACTGGCGGGGAAGTGGAACTAGTAAAGCAGGCGAAGAAAAGCGGCTTGCGCGTTTCGTGTGAAGTTACGCCGCAGCACTTATTCTTAACAGAAGAAGCAACGCGAGAAAAGGGAAACTTTGCAAGGCTCAACCCGCCACTGCGCAGCAAAAGCGACCAGCAAGCGCTTTGGGCTAACCTCTCAAGCGTCGATTGCATTGCAACTGACCATGCACCGCATACAATTGAAGAAAAGCAAAAGCCGTACGACGAAGCGCCAAGCGGATTACCTGGATTAGAAACAACGCTTCCGCTGTTGCTTGATGCTTTTAGCAGAAAAAGAATTTCGCTTGAGGAAATTGTTCGCTTAACTTCGTTTGGTACATCGCAAGTTTTTGGTTTGGTTGGCAAAGCCCAGCTTGCGGTTGGTTTCGACGCTGACTTCGTAGTTGTAGATTTAGAAAAAGAAACGCGTGTTGAAAATGGTGATTTGTGGACTAAGTGCAACTGGTCGCCGTTTGACGGCATGAAATTAAAAGGGCAGGTTGTCCAAACTTTTCTTAGAGGAAATGAAGTTTTTGACGGCGAGAACATCTGCGTAAAGCAAGGAAGTGGGAAGAATGTCAACTGGAAATAACTTTTGTGGAATAAATTTTCAACCCGCTATTTTCAACGCAAGTGGAGCATGGTGTGCGAGTGAAACTGAACTTCGTGACTTGGGCAAAAGTAGCGCAGGCGCAATTTTGATAAAGTCCACTACGCTTGAACCCAGGAGTGGAAATGACAAGCCGCGCTTTTTTACAAACGAATTTGGTTCATTGAACTCAATGGGTCTCCCGAACCTCGGGCCGCAGAAGTACAAAGAAATCCTTCCAACATTGCGGCAGTACAAAAAGCCAATAATTGCCAGCATTGCAGGTATGTCGCCGGACCACTTTGTCCCAATTTCCCAACACTATTTAGACGCTGGCGTAGACGCGTTGGAAGTTAATTTATCGTGTCCTAATTTGGTTGGCAAGCCGCAGATCGCTTTTGACTTTGAAAAAAGCCGCAACATTTTACAAGACGTGAAAAACATCGCTGGCAAAACTCCAGTTGGCGTTAAGCTCCCGCCGTATCCTGACCCGATTTTTAACATTCAAATGGCACACATAATCCGCGAGCTCAAAATAGACTTTGTAACTGTGATAAACAGCGTGCCACACTGTGCTTTCATCGACAGCGAAAAAGAAGAGTTTGTAATTAAAAATAAGTTCGGCGGACTTGGCGGGAAATACGTGAAGCCAGTTGCACTTGGACAAGTCAGGCGGTTCTACGAGTTATTGGAAGGCAAAGTGCCAATCATCGGCTGCGGCGGAATTGAAACTGGAAAGGACATTGTTGAGCACTTCCTCGCCGGCGCATCGACAGTGCAAGTTGGCACACAGTTGATGAAAGAAGGACCGCAAGTTTTTGCAAGGTTGGAAAAAGAATTCAGCGAAGAGCTAGAAAAGAAAAACTGCACAGCAAAAGATTTAGTCGGTCGCGCGAAGCCGCGTGAAAAACAGCTGGGTGAAATGCTTGACTACTGAACCTTTTTTCAACCAAAATAATTTCAACGACTTTGTTATTTCAAGCGGAGCTGTTGGCTTCTTCGAACAACCAATCAAGCTCAATTCCGGCAGGATGAGCAACTGGTACGTTAACTACCGCAAAATTGCAAGCGACGTGTACCTCATGGATAAGCTAAGTGATTTTGTAATTGAATTTGTCAAAGAAAAACAAATCGCTGTGGATTGCTTTTACGGTGTGCCAGAAGGCGCAACAAAACTTGCAGTGCTAACGCAGTTCAAGTGGGCGAAAATGCAAAGCGACTATTCAGCTGGAAAATATGTTTTGTCAATGGGCCGCGGCAAGCCAAAAGACCACGGTGCTCCAGAAGACAAGTACTTCGTTGGAATTCCCAGCGGAAAAACAATCCTCTTGGAAGACGTAACTACTACTGGCAAAGCTGTTCTTGAAACAATCGACAAGCTAAAAGAGGCGAATGTTGAA
>JAUYPK010000113.1 GCA_030697615.1 Microcaldota archaeon
GCTTACTTCAATTCCGCCGTCTATTCCGTAGTTGTGGCTGTTTACAAGAGTAAAGTTTTTAGGAAGCGGAGTTGGGTCAACTTCGTGGTGGTCAAGGATAATCACTTCTTTTTCTTTCAAGTGTTCCACAAGAAGCGGCGAATACGCCAAGTCTGTTAGCACAACTTGCTTTTCTTTTCGTTGTTTAAGTGCAAGCACGTTTTCCAACGTGGTCTTTTTCCAGCATATCATTGCAGGCGCAACGCCGTTTTTCATCATTGCCGAAAATACAATTGCACCTGCAGATAAGCCGTCAGCGTCAAAATGGTGGACAACAACCGCGTCATCAAATTCCAAAATGCGTTTTCCGGCATCTAGGCACGCTTGTAAAAATTCTTTTTCCCGTCGTTCGCCTTGCATTTAAAACCACTCAAAAAATTAGCGCTAGATAAGTTTAAAGGCAGTGTGCTAAATTTGTACTTTTTCCCCTACTATTGGCACATAAGATTTTACGTGTAGCTTTGTCGACATCTGCTTTGCCAATTCCAAACCTTTGTCGCGTTCGCTGTGAACTACAAAAACTTGCTTCAAACCCTTAACCCTGCGTGCTAGTTGCATGAGTTCTAGTGAGTCGCTGTGCCCCGAGAAAGGTGCGACTTCAACTTGGCAGTTTATCTCCACGTTTTCTCCGTCTACTTCTACGTTTTTCACCCCTTCTTTCACTAGCCTTCCTGGAGTGTCGTTAGCTTGATAACCCACAATGATGACGGTGTTTTTCTTGTCTGGCGCGAGTTTTTTGAAATACCTCACAGACGGTCCGCCAACTAACATGCCGCTTGGCGCAACTATTACGGCCCTACCTGCGTTGAACACTTCGTGTTTAGTTTTGCTTGTCGGTTCTTCGAAGTATTCACTTTTAAACGGGTCGTCGTCGCTGGTGAGGATGCGTTGTTGTACTTCTTTTTTTAAGTAATTCGCATTGTGCCGGTGTATCTTCGTAAGTTTTTTTACCATGCCGTCGAGGAAAATTGGTGCTTGTGGTATAATCTTGCCACGCATGTGGCTTTCCAACGTGAGGAGCATCTCTTGCCCGCGTCCAATTGCAAAAGTTGGAATCAGCACCTTGCCCCCGCGGCGTAGTGTTGTGCCAACGTGGTGTATAAACGTGTTAATTGTCTTCTTCGAAGCTTGCCGCACGTGGCTTCCCCCGTAAGTTCCCTCGGTGATTAAAATGTCAGCTTCGAGGTCTTCAAGGTCAGCGCCGTCAAGCAAACGCGTTGGGCGAAGGTTTACGTCGCCAGTGTACAAAATGCGGTGTTCGCCTGTATCGAGGAGGATCATTCCACTGCCTAGCACGTGGCCAGCGTCGCGATATTCAACCCCACCGGAAGGTTTGCGGTACTCGACAAGTTTTATATTGTTGAAAAGTTTGTCAACGCTTTTCTTTGTGAACAGTGTTTCTCGCTGGAGGCGCAGCGCATCTGCCAGCAGGACTTGCGCAATGTCGCGGCTTGGCTTAGTCATCAGCGTCTTGCCATTGAAACCATTCTGGTAAAGCGCCGGTACGTAGCCAACGTGATCCAAATGCGCGTGGCTTATCAACACTTGGTCAATTTCGCCGCTTTTCTTCAAGTCAAACGTAGGCGGAACAGGCGTCCTTCCATCCAGCTTAATGCCGCAGTCTAGCATAGTGGTTTCGTGCGATTCCACTACAAAACAGCTGCGACCAACTTCACTTGCAGCGCCGTAAAAAGTAATGCTTTCCATAACCTTGTTATTAATCAGTTTGCCTATTTATGAATATGTTACAAGAAGCTGAACAGCAGAACAAAGATTTGCAAGCTAACCTCAAGCAATGCCGCTTACAAGTAAAAGCGATGAAAAAAGTCATTGCAAAATACAGCGACGAGATAAACTCATTCGAAGTTAAGACTATTCCCGAGCTAAAGGCGTTTGTCAACCCTGAAGATGCAGCTGTGAAAAAAGTGGCAGAGAAGCTAAAAGTGGAGTTCCAGAATAAAAGTGGCAAAGAATATGCCGCACAGTTTCTTCCAGTGCTTTCACTTGCCGCTTTTCACTTTGTTTCAAGCCTCGAAGTAATCGGCGCAGATTTGCCGGTTTCATTTTGGTTTACGCCTTCAGACGTGCTGGAATTAGGCGCTGCAGATGCATTTGACCGCGTTATTTTCTTATGTTCCTTGCTTACTAATTTGGGCGAATCTGCAAAGGTTCACGTGCTAGAAGTTGAAAGCGGCATTCGACACCCTGTTGTGATAACACAAAACGCAGAAAAAATAGTTCTGTACGATCCCTTTCCGCCCGCTAATTATGTAAGCGGCGAAACACAAGCAGAAGCACTGTCAAAATTCAGCTTAGCCGGCAAACCATATAAGAAGTCGCTGTTTGAATTCAACGCAGTTAACTACGAGGAGTTTGGAGAATGACCTGATCCGAGCGTAAGGGTTAAAAGCAGGTTTTTTCACTGTTAATATACTAATTTTCAATCTTTTGAAAAAGAGGTTTAACTAACTATGGCTAAGCATGAAGAGTTTGTATTCACTAAATATGAAGAGGCGCGAATCGTCGGCGCACGTGCGTTACAACTTGCGATGGGTGCACCTCCATTAATTGACATTGACACTGTAAAAGCTACGCTTGCAACGCAGTACGTTTCTCCAGTTGACTTAGCTAAAGCGGAGTTTCACAAACACTTAATCCCAATGCACGTAGTTAGAAAAACTGCGTAAGTAGTTGCAGTTGCTCTTTTTACCCCTTGTTTTTTTTCCAACCCTAAAAGTTGCGATTCAGACAAAAACAACCATGTGATTTTTCCTTTTGTCCACTTTTTTAACCGTCTTTTTTTAAAACCCAGCGTTTCCTTAGTTGCAACAATGTTTATTCCGCTTTTATTCATTGCAACTCAACTAACCGCTGCGCAGTTCAGTGCAGTTAACATGGGCTGCTGGGCTACTTCGAACTTTTTCCAATCCCAGCCACTTGCAATGAATGTTGAAATTCCAACAAACGCAACTCAAGTAATGCTCACCACCAGCACAGGCAGGGGGGATTATGGAATTTATAATCTACGCAATTGTGGCTATTATGGTTCCTGTACTAGTTTTGGCCACTACATAAGTACTTGTCCTTCAATTGCAACCTTTGGATTCGGAACAACAAACGTAACCGATATTTTGCCACCTGGTTCATACCGCTTAACTTTTGACAGCATCGACCCATATGGCTATAGGTCAACTGAAATCACAAGTGCAGTGCTCGAAGTAAGTTCCCAATCCCTTTTTTTCAACGCATCAGATAAACAGTGCATATATAATTCAAGCGAAACGCAGTGCAGTGCAAACGTATCAACAGTTGGAAACGGTCAGTGCTTCTATCCATCGAGTGCAATTAACGCATCTGTTTCTAAAGTAGGCGAAACCACGCCGGTTCGATTTAGTTCAAACTCCACACACGTTTACTGGAATTGCACAACTGGAAACTATTCACTTCAATTTCTTTACTTACCAATTTCGTTCAACCAATCGTGGAGCTTCACAGATTCAAACCTATCACGCCAACACTTGCTTTCAACACTACAAATTACAAACCCAAATGTGGATGATTTTACTAATGTGCCTTTTTCTTTTAATTCAAGTTTCGATATAGAAAGCGGCGAGGCAAACGGCACAACGACGCTGAATTCATTGCAAAGCAAAAACCTCACGGCGTTATTTTCCGCAGTGGTAATTAATCATAGTTTACCATTATCCTCTTCGCTGGTTTATTTCAACTTCTCCGCATCTTCCCTCAACGTCAACTTAAGCGTTGAAAATAGCTTTTCAACCCCATTTTTATTCTCAACAAGCGATTTACCCCTAGTTGCGCTTAACTGTACTGAAAACAACTTCGAAATTCAAGCAGAGTCACAAGCGGTTTTTTCAATTAGCTGTTCGCCGCAGGTTAACTACTTGTTTTCAAACTGGAGTGGGCTTAATGCAACGCGAGTTTCAACCACGCTAACGATGTTTGGTCCAGCAACGCCACCTATATTTGTCTCTGGTGTTTCACAAAAATTGTCAGAAATATTTACGATGCCTATAACCGCTGAGCAAGATAACTTCACTTACATTGGGGCAACTAGCTTAAACTTAACTGGTGGGTTTGTTTCAATATCCTTGCAAAATGAGTCGCAGTTTGGCAAAGATGCGCTTAACTATTCACTTAGCTTAAACAAACCCCCTGACCTTGAGTTTAATACAACTGTTGAACTGGACTTTTCAGGATACGTTAATGTTTCATTTTCAAATGAGTCAATTCCAATTTGCCCTGCTGTGATTTGCCTCGACGGGTTAATTTTAAAGGTGTTTGTGTTAAACCAAACGAATTTTTCCATTTTAGCCTTTAAACCAGTGCAAGTTGAATCGCACGTAGTTTCAGTTTCTGCCTCTCCAACTTCAGCCGGACAAAGAGGCGGCGGTGGGGGCGATTTTCCAAGTTATGCAACAGAAGAGATTAACCAATCTGAATCTTCCATTCTAGAAAATAGCGAAGCTGAATTTTATTTTAACCGCAGTGAAAATAATGATTCCATTCCACACCTAATTCCGCAAGCTACTAATCTTCTTCCAAGTGCTGGCGAGGCGCAGCGGGTTTCTCCCACATCTGGTTTTTTAACCGCTTTACCTTCCCAGGTTATTTTCGCCTTGCCACTTTTACTATTAGCTTGCGGCGCAGCGATATTTTTCCTAAGAAAACCCAAATTTGTTTTTCGCAAGGTGAGCAACGGAAAAACAGGTTTAACTGTTTCCAATAACTGTGCTGTTTCAATGCAAAGCTTGGAGTTATGTGAAGTTCTTCCACTAAAAGCAGTGGTAAGGCAAAATGCCTGTGAAGTGACGGAAAGTGTTATTGGAAAGGTTTTAACATGGAAAAAAGAAGAGTTAAAGCCAAGCGAAAAATGGAACGTGCAATACTCCTCTGATTCACCTGCACGAAAAGCCAAACTTTCATTTGTACAAAAAGGCAAAAAACACGCGGTACTATTTTGAACCAAGTTCAGATAACTGACCAATCGATAGTTCAACAACCCGTTTTTCTATCAACGCTGGATTTTTTTCAATTATTTTTTCCACTTTTTCCCCAAGCAAATGCCGGGAATGTTTCAACGCCTTTTTTATTTTTTGGTTCTTATGCTGAAACAACGCATTTATCAGTGTTTGGTCAATAGCCAGTGGTTTTTTTCGCTGCATTTTTACAAGGCTACTATGCACCTTTGGAACTGGCCAGAAAAATTCAGGTGGGTAAACTTCAACTAATTCACACGCACAGTTATTCTGGCACAATACACTTAACCGCGAATAGTTTTTACTTCCAGGCAAACCAGCTATTCTTTCCCCAACTTCTTTTTGCACTACAAAAATAGCAGTTTTACATTTACTGTTAACAAATTTTTCAATTATCCTAGATGAGATGTTGTATGGCAACAAACCCACAACTACGTCAAACTTTGAAAAATCTTCACCAAGGCAGTCGCCGTGTTTTATTTCGACGTTTTTCGTGTTTGCAAATTTTTTTTCTAAGATATACGTAAGTTCACGGTCAATTTCAATACAAGTAAGTTTTTTGCAACGTTCCACTAAGAAACCTGTAAGCATCCCTAAGCCCGGCCCAATTTCAAGCACGTTTTTTCCAGCTGGTATTTCGCTGGCTATCTTTTCAGCGGTTTCTTCGCTTCCGAGAAAATTTTGACCCCATTTTTTCTTTGCAATTACCTGTTCCATTCACTCTCTTCTCTTTTTGGCTCTTTTGCGAATAAGTAGTACTTGCTTTCGCCGCGGAGTTCTTCAATAATTCTCTGGGTGAAAACTTCGTCAATACTAGTGACATGTGGGACTCTCGAGTGAAAATCTACAAAGCTGTCAAAAACCTTTGCAGTCCTAGTAGACATAATTGCATCTAAGTGCTTTTTGCCAATGCCTGGAAGCAACTCGAGCATGTGGCTCCTTATGCTTATTGGTCCCGCGCGGTTGAGAAAAGCAACGAAGTCAACTTCACGCTTATTTACAATTTCATGCACGACGTCGTGCAGCGCTTTTTGACTTGAGCTAGTTAAGTCAACGTAATTTATTCTTCCCTTAATGTGGTCAATTTCTTTCCTCTCATCCCTACCAATGTACACGCGCTGTCCTTGCAAGAGCTGCACTTCAGTTCGCGTTACCACTTCAAGCAACGTAAAGTTAAGCTCGCCAATCACTTGGCTAACTGGCTCTTTAGTCGCTTCGCTAGACTTTCCATGCGGTAGGAAATCCAACACCAATGCAAATTCTTCTTTTCTCGGAATCATTTTCTAACACGCTCAATACTTTTTTTGTTTTTCCAAATAAATAATGTGATATTTTCTGTTAAACTCCCAAAACGTGGTTTTCTTTATTCTTCTATTTTTTCACTTGCTTCATCAGCAGGTTTTTCTCCACTATTATCCTCGGTCTTTACTGGCTCAACTACTACTGGCGCAGCTTCTACTTTTCTAGTTTTTGCAGGCTCTTTTGCCAACTTGCGGTACTCTTTTGCTATTTCAAAAACTTTTTTCAAAACAACTTCAGTTAATGGTCCGCTACCACCAAGCACGACTTTTAACTCATCTTCCTTCTTTGGCATTAAGTCAACCACTTTAACCGCTTGCCATTCAGTTAACCCAGCCCCTTTTAGCTCCTTAGTCATCTTTTCACTGTCCTTACTATCGAGCTTACTTAGATCTTCCAAGTAGTTCATAGTGTTCTGTTGCTCGTATGACAAATTCCCTTCTTTTTGCCTTTGTTCAAGTAAAGATAAAGCCTCGTTTACAGTGACTATTTTTTCCCTAATTACTTCCATTGTTGCTCATTCCCCCTAGTTTCGTTTCAGCTTTTTTGTGTATGCGCTGGCGGTGTAGTTGTTTCACGTAAGTGTCCGGCTGCAAGGGTCAAGCGCTTAGTTGCATTTAAGTCTCCAAATTCAATTACGTACCCTTTTCCTTGCCTTGCAATTATCTTCGCAGTTCTACCATTGAACCTAAGCGGTATGCCTCCCTTTTCCCTCGGGTTAGCCTTTATCCAAACGGTACTTCCAA
This sequence comes from Microcaldota archaeon, assembly GCA_030697615.1. Taxonomy (GTDB): domain Archaea; phylum Micrarchaeota; class Micrarchaeia; order Norongarragalinales; family UBA8480; genus JAHFHC01. Next base: position 7,085 of record JAUYPK010000113.1, read on the forward strand.
CTGGAAACACTATTAGCTTCTTTGTTAATCCACTTCGCTTCTCTGCTTTTAACTTCCTACTGTGCTTAGAGTAAAAACCATGGCTTCGCTTCATAAATATCACCAGTTCAATTCAAAATTAGGTAACAATTAGTGCCCATTATACTATATAATCCCACCCGCAGTTCACCAAAATCGGCGATTCGCTTCCCGTCGATTATTTTTCCACTAACGAAAACATTAAAAAGCAGTTTTAGTACTACTTATCAGTGGTATTATAATATGTCTGGGGGAAGTGGCGGTACTGACGTAACTACAATAGCTCTAGGCTTCATTGTATTCATGCTAGTGTTAATGGACTTGCATGGCTTTTCAGCTGCTTCATCTATATTTGCAATTCCAGCTGTTATATTTACCGGGCTATTAATCTTCTTATCCCACTTACTTGGCTTACTTACTGGCTTCTTTGTAGGGGCGTTGTTCGCAGGCCCAATTGGTCTAATCTTGCTGGCAGTTGCGCTTTTCTGGTTAACGAAGTCACTTTCCGGAATCACCAGCCAAAACTATATGGTGTTTGCCATCTTCATAGTGCTAATGCTATTGCTAGTGTAATTTTTGTCATTTTTCTAACTGCCGCCTTTTTATACCCCCTTTAAATACCCCTTTGGAGTAATGTTAAAAGGTACGTTTTTAAAACCGCTAAAAAGGTGTATAATTTAATATGGCTAAACCGAAGAAGAGAGTTAATATGTCGTTTAAAGTTGAGAATATAGTTGCAAGTGCTAACCTCATGGTTGAGCTTGACTTGTTTAACATCGCTATGGATGTTGACAACGTTGAATACGAGCCAGAGCAGTTCCCGGGCGCAATTATGAGGCTCAAGGAGCTCGGTACAACGCTCCTGTTGTTTAAGAACGGTAAAGTGATCTGCTCAGGTGCGAAGAGCGAGAAGCAAATCTCACAAAGCATCAAAAGAGCAGTTGAACTACTAAGGAACTACATTAAGTAAGTTTCTTCTCCGCTTCTTTCTTGTTTTCCTTTTTATTTTTTCAATTCTTTTTTCTTTCAACTTTTTTTAGCCGTCTAGTTTCAGCTTTTCTACTCTTCGTTTTCCCTCTTCAAAACCTTTTCTGTAATGTTTGTTTACCTCTTCCCAGTTTAGGCGGTCGTACTGTGTTGGTTGTTTTATGCTTATGTCCCCGACAAACCAAAGCAAATCATTAATTGCGCCGGGTTCCATCACGTCGGTTGAAGGTATTCTGACATCTGAGAGATCGTAGGGAGCTTGAGCTAAAGGCATTTGGTTGCTTCGTCGTAAGAATTTAGGGTCGACCCACATTAAGTTTCTATCTTCGTCAACTAATAAGTTTCTATAGTGCGGGTGGCCGTGCTGTATTCCTGCACCGTGCATTTTGCCAAGCTCGTAAAATGCTTTTGTAAGCACTTCTTTAAAAGATTCTTTAGGTTTTTG
>JAUYPK010000123.1 GCA_030697615.1 Microcaldota archaeon
ACCTGTGCTCGCATTTAAAATGTAACAATCACTCCAGTGCGTTTATGCTTTGTAGTATAGCATCTGTCTTGTTGGAAAGCACAGCTGCGCTTTTCACAGCTGTTCCCTCGAGCTGCGTTATTAAGATAAACGCAATTGCGATTATCGCAGCTGTTAGCACAAGCATCTCTGCGCTTACTTGGCCCCGAAGTAAGGTAGCAAACCGAGAGGTTGTAACTCCGTTTATTGGTTTTTTGTGTTTCATAAATCACAAGTATGCCAAGTTGAGTTTATAAAGAAAGCGGCGAAAAAAGTGGACAAAAGGAAAAAATAAGGGGGCGATTTTGTCTGTTTAGATTATCTGCACAAATGCTAGTATCAACATTGGTACGAATAGTGCAGCCCAGTATAGTTTGTTCCAGCTGTATACTTTTTGGCCGTCCATTGGAAAGAATGGAAGGAGGTTAAAAGCACCGAGGAAAAAGTTAACGTTGGCGCCAAGAGAAGCTATGCTGGCAAACGCTGGCAACGCGAATCCAACTAAGAGAAAGATGAACCCAAGGGCAAGGTTTGTAAGCGGACCTGCTATTGAGATCTTACCGTTTTGTTCGCGGGTAATGTGGTTTCCGTAGATGTAAACCGCACCTGGAGCGGCGAAGACAAATCCAACCGCAAACGCCATTACAACCGCTAACAGTAGGCCAAGCGTCCAAGCTTGGTAACGTGCATGTGCACCGTAGTGAATTGCGGTAAACTTATGTGCAAGCTCATGAAGCACAAAACCAGAACCAACAGTTAGCAAAATCATACCTGCAGTTTGGAGGAATTCAGCGTCGAAAGTGGTTGACCGTGTCCAAGCAATTGCAAAGGCAATTGAAATAGTTATAACTGACACTAAAATGTGCAGCACTTCATCTAACTCAAAATATTTAACCAATTGAAATTTACACCGCTTAGCTTTTGAAAGAATTGAAAGACACTTGTTCCATTTCAGTTATCTTTACAACAGCTGCTGAAAAAGTTGAAGCGTAGGAAACTATTATGCCTTCAGCTTGCCTGCCTTGAAAGTTAATTTTTATCCGGCTACCTACTCGCCCACTTTGCATTGCAACTGCGGTTGGCCCGCCTAAAAGGTTGATGACAGTTGCACCAGGGTGATTATGGTTATCGTGAAAAACAGTATTTGTTGCAAGAAAATCTCCACGTTTAACTCCACGAATGTGCGGATAGGCAAAGCCCACTAGCAAGGATAAGCCAAGGCACAACGCGACAACTTTCCAAATTGAGTCAATTACACTTCCAGCAACGCCTATTAGGGAAAAGGCAAAAGCTATAAGCGAAAACGACACAAGGAGGAGAAACGACACTAAGCTGATTTTGAAGTTCATAAAGTATCTTTGGCTCAAGCGGAAATAAAAGGCTTTTTAGTTTTCTTTTTGGCGTTCGGCTTAGTGTTTTTTTCTTTTGGCCACGCCTAGCCGATTTTCTTCTTTTGACATGAGCATAATGCCGCTGCATTATGACTCAGACACAAAGCTTCGCTTTGTGCTGACGCCTGACTTTTCTTCTTTTAGCGAAAAGAAGAAAAGTATGGCATTGGCTAACCGTATCCTTTAATCGTTTCTTTTTTCTGCGGCTGTACTAGCGATGGTCGAATTGCACCAAATGCTTTTTCAAAGTGCTTTGCGGTTACTTGCTTTGAATCTAGGCTTTCACGAAGCGCAGTCATTCCAGCCTCTCTGCACATTGCTTCAATGTCAGCACCACTGTAACCTTCGGTGCGTTTTGCAAGTTCTTCAAAGTTAACCTCTGGAGAAACAGGCATATTGGCAGTGTGAATTTTGAAAATCGCAAAACGAGTGTCTTTATCTGGCAATCCAATTGCAATGAGTTTGTCAAACCGCCCTGGCCGCAAAAGTGCCGAGTCAATTATGTCAATTCGGTTAGTTGAACCAATTACAACTACACCGTTCAACTCTTGGATGCCATCGATTTCGCTTAATAATTGGTTAACCATACGCTCTGTAACGTTGTTACCACCATCTTCGCGACCCCTCATTGGCACAATGGCGTCTAACTCATCCATGAAAATAATACACGGCGCAGCTTGACGAGCTTTTCTAAATATCTCACGAAGCCCTTTTTCACTGTCCCCAACCCACTTAGTTAACAGCTCTGGCCCTTTTACAGCGATGAAATTTGCCTCTGATTCAGTTGCAACTGCTTTTGCAAGCAGAGTTTTTCCAGTTCCAGGCGGGCCGAACAAAAGGATGCCGCGAACTGGCCGTATTCCAATTCGTTCAAACACTTCGGGGTGTTTTATTGGAAGGTCAACAGCTTCTTTTAACTCGCGCTTTGCCTCTTCCAATCCACCTACTTGTTCCCACTTTACGTTTGGAACTTCGATGTAAACCTCGCGCAACGCGCTTGGGTGAATTTCTCTCAACGCGCCCATGAAATCCGCTTTTTCAACTTTTAACTCTTCAAGGATCTTAGCGGGAATAGCTTCGTCTTCAAGTTTAATTTTTGGAAGAATCCTGCGTAGCACTTTCATAGCTGCTTCTTTGCATAAGCTCTGCAAGTCTGCGCCGACAAACCCATGCGTTACACTCGCTAGTTCATCTAAGCTAACATTTTTTGCAAGCGGCATTCCACGCGTGTGAATATCGAGAATTTCGCGTCGGCCTTTTTTGTCAGGAACGCCGATTTCAATTTCCCTATCGAACCTACCTGGCCTGCGTAGAGCCGGGTCAATGCTGTTTGGCCGGTTCGTTGCAGCAATTACAACTACTTTTCCTCGGCTTTTCAACCCGTCCATTAGCGTTAATAATTGGCTAACAATTCGCTTTTCAACTTCGCCAGCTACTTCTTCTCGCTTTGGTGCAATTGCGTCTATTTCGTCAATGAAAATAATTGACGGTGCATTTTCTTCAGCTTCGGCAAATAATTTGCGAAGTTTTTCTTCAGCTTCTCCGACGAATTTTGAAATCACTTCCGGCCCTGCGATTGTAATGAAATGCGCTTCGCTTTCATTTGCAACTGCCTTAGCAAGTAGAGTTTTTCCAGTTCCAGGAGTACCATATATCAAAACTCCTTTTGGCGGTTCTATTCCTAATGTTTCGAAAAGCTCAGGGTGGCGCATTGGTAGTTCAACCATTTCGCGGATTTTTTGCACTTCATCCTTTAACCCGCCTAAGTCTCCATATGAAATAGTGGCAATTTTTCCGAGTTCCTTCATTGGCTCTTCCCTAAGCACTAGTTCAGTTTGCTCATTGACAATGACTAATCCATTTGGGTTAGTTTGTGCAACTGCAAAAGGAAAACTAGTCCCAAAAACGTTTACTGACAACACGTCACCTTTTGACAATGGTTTGCCGATTAAGTTTTTCTTGACGTATTGGTCAAAGCCAGGAGCATAGCGTGAAGGTTGATTAGGAGCAAGCATCACGCGTTTAGCTGGTTTGATGACCGCCTTTGTTATTTTGACTCGGTCACCTAAGCCAACGCTTGCGTTTTGGCGAAGAATTCCATCCATGCGAATTATACCAAGCCCTTCGTCCGACGGATGCGCTGGCAATACAATTGCAGCTACGTTGCGCTTACCAGATATTTCAACCACGTCGCCAGTTGTGACGCCCAACTGCTCACGGGCGGTGGAATCCATTCTAATGATACGCTTGGCGTAGTCAATTTGCAGTGCTTCTGCAACTTTAAGAATTATTATTTTTGAATCCATATTTTTTCGTCACTCACCAATTACAGTTGAATCTCCAGGCACCACTTTAGTTATTTCATCTTCATCTAATTTAACTTTTTTCCCTTGGCCGAATAACTTCTTAGCAAAATAAGCTTTAATAGCTTTTGAAACAGCCGCTTTTTCCTTTATACCTGGAAGCAGCTTAACACATAGACCGCTCCCACCAGCTGAATCAAACAAACCCGCTGGCTTTACGCTGATTTTCAACGTATCTGGATCAAGACAAACATACAAACCTAACAGCGTGTTTTTAAACCATTTTCTTTCGCCTGCAATTGCAAACGCGCCTTGGTCAATATAACCGCCTTGGAAGTGTTTACTAACCTGTTCTGTGCGTACAGCATAGACGTCAATACTGCCAAACTCCCTTTTCCACGCACTGCTGTAACTCGCTGCAAACTGAGCTGCTTGTTGCAACTCTTCTTCAGATGCGTTTGGGTTTTTTACAACAACCGCCGGAGCTCCCCGTATTTCAGCGTGTAAAAACCACTCTTCTTTTGAACAGTGTTTTGAAAAAAGCGTGTCATTCTGCTTAGCGTTGCGCCCGCCAACAACAAGCGTGCCTTTTGACGTGCGGAAGTGGTGAAAAGATTCAAACCATTCCCTGCGGGTTTTTGTACCAGCTGCAATTTTTTGTTGAATTGCATTGCTTTGATGTTCAAGCGCTTTTTTTGTATCTAGAAGCGCTTTTTCTGCGCCTTGTGCTTTTGAACGCCACTTTTTCGCCTCTTCCCTATATTGCACAGTGTTTTCAAGGAGTGTTTTTCTTACGTCTAGGTTTAGTTTCATTTTTCTTCACCGTGGTTTTCTTGGGCTTAATTGAACTACTAGATGGAGCAGAAGGTACAGATGAAACTGATGTGAATTTTGAAATATTTAATCCAGGTGCAGCTGCGCTTGGAATTACAGTTGGTTTCGCTACACTGCTAGCGGCAATTGGTTTCACTGCACTGCTAGCTGCAGTTGTATTTGGAGTTGCGTTTGGAGTTGCTGCTGCTTTGTGCCCCCAGTTTGCTTTTGTTTCACATTTTGGATCAACGCACATTGAAAAGAACTTCTTTGCTTTTCGCCGCACGCCGATTATTGGCGTGTGACACTTTTCGCATATTTTTTCAGTCGGAATAATAAACGCGCTATGCGGCAGTGGAAAAGTAACTTTGCACTCTGGATACTTGCTACAGCCAACAAATTGACCGAACTTCGACCGCCTGATGAGAAGTGTGCCACTGCACTTGCATGGCCCAAGTTGAGCTGCTTGGAACAATGCACTGTTAAGCGAAGTTAGCAAATGCTTACCTATTTCAAGCTCGTGAGCTTTGAACTCTTCGCAAAGCCCAGCCACTATTTTTTTGTTGCTTGCAATTACTTTTTCAGGCGTTGTTTTACCGTCAATTATCTCTTCCATTTCAATTTCAACATTACGCGTCAACTCTTCACTTAACACGCCGGGGCAATGTTGTAAAAGCGCTTCGTAAACGCACAAACCAAAAGGAGTTGTCTGGATACTCTTCTTATCTCGAATATAATCACGCGAATACAATGTTTCAATTACTTCTGCACGGGTTGCCTTTGTACCGAGGTTTAAATCTTCGAGTTTTTTGACAATTGAAGCTGGAGAAAAATGCTTTGGCGGCTGCGTTTCTTTTTCCTCCATGTAAATCTTATCAGCAGCTACTTTTTGCCCTTGGTTGAAATTTACAACAGTATCTTTCACTTCGTGGTAAGGAAACATAGCTAGCCAACCTTTCTCTACAGTTACAGCACCGCTTGCCTTGAAATTCTCCTTGCCAAATGTCGCTGTGACGCCAACTCGTTCTCGTTTGGCAGCTTGGGCAAAACACGCTAAGAAGTTACGCACAATTAAATCATAGAGCTTCGCGTGGTCGTCGCGTAATTTTCCAGGCGCTAATCCAGTTGGGTGAATTGCAGGGTGCGCTGGGTCGGTTTTCTTCCCGTTGTTAGGCTTTAGAGATGTAGTTGTTAAAATTTTGCCAGCGTCGCTAGCGTAATTGCTTTGTTTAGCAAGGGAGGAAACTATTTTTTTCAAATTTAGCTTTTCCGAAAGTTGCTGCGAAGAAGTGCGCGGATAGCTGATAAACGCGTTTTCGTAAAGGAACTGTGCCAACTCCAGCGTTCTAGCAGGCGTGAACCCAAAAGCGCCGTATGAGTCCATTTGAAGCGAAGTTAAATCATGCGGGTTCGGCGGAAGCATTGAATAAGTGGTTTTGGAAACTTTGCTTATGACCCCGCTTTTTGGGGCAGTTGCAACAACTGCTTCTGCTTTTGACTTATCAAGAAAACGGTCGCTTTCGTGGTTGAACAAAATACTTTCTACGTCTGCAAACACTTGCCAATATGGAGTTGGCTTAAACGCATTCACTTCTTTTTCGCGCTGGCTAAGCAAAGCAAGAGCCGGGCCTTGCACTCTTCCAATGCTCATGACTTTAAACCTACCAGCTGCTTTGATTGCACCCATCAACGCCCTGCTTAAGTTAATTCCAAAGTACCAGTCTAAAATGTGGCGCGCTTCACCAGCCTTTGCAGTATTGATTGAAACGTCTTGGAGATTTTCAAACGACTCATTTAATTCTTCTTTTGTAAGAGTAGAGAAACGCATGCGTTTTGCTTTTAGCTTAGGCGCCATGAAACGCCAAATGTTATAACCAATTAACTCCCCTTCAACATCGTAATCACAAGCGACAATTATTGAATCAGCTTTTGAAGCGAGTTTTTTTAGCACAGTGATGTACTTCTGCGCGTATTCAAAATGTTCACTTGCCTCTGGAGTTGGAACCCACTTTAAGTCAAAAGTAGGATAGCCACTATGCTTTGCTTCTTGCGTTAAAGTGTAGAGGTGGCCAACAGCTGGCGCAACTTGGATAGTGTCGCTACCGCGTTTGACTTCAAAATAGCCTTGTTTTTTCTCAGCCTTACCGAGGGCTTCGGCAATTTTCTGCGAACTACTCGGCTTCTCTGAAACAATCAAAATAGTAGACATGGAGAATGAAAGGTTGTGAAGAACTAGGATATAAAACAGCGTCTACGCAATAAAATTAGTGACTTACAAACTTATGAGCTGCGGCAACTAATGATGGTTCAATGTGGAAAACCGCTTGGTCAGTTGGTCTAAAAGTACGCAAGTGACCAGTTACTTCTTCAACTGGCCTTACCTTGTGTAATAGGCGAGAATTACGTTTTGCTTCTTGAACTCGACGCAGCGTCACTGCAAACTGCGGCTCGTGTGCAACTAAAATTCCAGTGTTTACTAGTTGGTTCAACGCATTATTTATCTTGAAATCTTGCGTAACACCCTGCTCTGAAAGTGGTGCATTAGAAAAAGCAACTCCCACTTTGCTACCGGGGTGTTCTAAATATCCCTTCAAAATACGCCTATGCTGCGGCGTTAGTTCTCTGCTTAGACCACCAGTTTTGTAATAAGTTTCAAACACCATTTTTCAACACACCTCATAGCAACGTATACTTCGATAAGTAGACCTGTGCTTTTAACACTTCTAGAAATGGAACAATTAGCAGTGCATTAATTGCAACTGCGAATAATTGCGCTGTTGAAGCAGCGCCAATTGAAGGCGTCAGCAAGATGAAAACTTGGCTGACGATCCCTATTAACACAATTGCAACTAGTAAATAAGTTAGGAACAGCGGAAGCTTCTTGAAAATAACTGAGAGCGACATCTTCGGAGCATATTTAGCTGGTTGGTTATCGATTACAATTGCCTGTGGTGCAAACACAACAAGCAACGAAGCAAGGAGCGAGACAAGCGCGCCTAGCGTTGAATGTAAGCCTTTTTCGTAGAGGAAAATATTAGCCGCAAGTGAAACAAGGAAGGCGACGAAGAACACTGCAAATAACTTAAACGTGTACATCTCGATTTTTTCAAACTCGTAAAAAGTAATTGTTTTCAAAGTGCGTTCGGTTTTTACAACCATGTTAATCGCAACTAAACCAAATGAAAACAAAAGGAGTGAAATACAAAACGCAACCGCAATTACAAACAAGTCAAACAAACCTAAATCCCTACTTATGCTGCCGAAACGTAGGAAAATTCCGCCAAAGCTGGCGAAATTTGGAAGTAGAAGTGCAAGTGGTAACACGATTAGAAAAGGAATTGCAAAAAGTAAAAGAAACTTAAAGTTACGGCTGTAGCTGTCAATAGTGTGCCACAACACGCCTGTTAATGAATCTGGACGAATTATTCCCATTTGTAGTGCTTAACCTTTTTTATTGTATAATGAAGGTATAACAAAGCCGCAATTTTTAACTGTTGCTAATGCGGATTGAACAGCCAGATAATCGCGGGTAAATAGCACATATTGATGAGAATAACTCAAACGCATTAACCTGGCCAACTAAACGGTACTGGTTTCCAATAATAGTAGTTGGAATATTTGTGATTTTGTTATCAAGTGTAGCGTTAGCTTCTTTTGAAAGTAGGGTTTGGTTAGTTGTCCTTACGCACTGCTCAGTTGCATTTTCATCCATGCCCCAGCCGCCAATGCATTCTTTCCAAAACTGCGCACAAAAAGCAACAGCTGGAGAATTAGCGGCATAACATTCCATTATTGCACGGCTACGGCACGCAATTGCGTTCAACGCATTTGGAGAACCGCTTTGCACGGCGCATAGTTGAAGTGCATCTTCGCTTAACTCTGAATATCCCGATATTGACTCAAAAGAACCGTTTACTTTCCTAACCGCATAGTGAATAGTGAAATTAATTGAATTGTTAAACCGCTTCAGCGTTTCAAAAGTCGTATTTTGAAACACTAGGGACTTTACATTGAAACTAGCGACGAATTGCGTAATTTCCGGAGTTGCTGATGGATGATTTTGAAACAAGTAGCCCGAAGTGGTTTCTGAAGTGACAAGCAAATAGTTTGTACCAATTTTAATCAACCCTGTGCCAAACCGTGGAAAAGCGGGGTTATTAGCAACACTTGAATCAAAAGTATAAGCTGGAACTAGAGTAACGTTAAACTGGTTTGCAAGCGCTTTACCTGCAGTGGTTTCAACATCTACCCTTTCAACTTTCACATTTACTAGCGATGATTTCAAAGCAGCTTCAACGCGGTTAGTGTCGCAAAATGCCTTGCACTTTGAAGAGTATAAGATTGTGAGGTTAACCGCAGAAAAGTTATTTGAAGCGGATATAACTGAAGGTCCGCCTGTTGGTAATGAAACCTGCCTAAACAAAGCGGGGGATAAGAGGTAAATAGTGGCAATGAGAAAAAATCCTATCAAAGCATAGTACGCCGCGTCTTTTGAAAAACCTTTGAACATATTATTCACCTTAATTTTAATGGAAAAAAAAATAAAAATGCGACCGCCGGGATTGCCAGCAATCTGGACTCTTCTCGTAATTTAAAATATTGAGAAAAGCTTGCTTTTGAATTCCCACCACGTATTTTTCTTTTATAAAAATACCAACATATCAAAAAATAAAAACTATTTAATTCTTTCTTTTGACACGTCTGACTTTTCTTTCTTAGTAAGAAAGAAAAGTATGGCCCCGGGCCTCCAGATTGGCAACCTAGTGTCCTACCAGGCTAGACTACGATCGCACTTTTATAACAATTATCGAAAGGATGAATATTAAAACTATTGCGGCTGCGCCATAGGGTATAAATTCCCCGTATGTTTCAAGCAAGTTCTCCCGAACTACTATAGATTTCCCCACTGGAATATTAAAAGCTGGCCTGATCGGTGCTGAATTAGTTGCGGGTTTAAGGAGAAACTGTTGAGAAAGCGAATAGTTTTCACTTGTTAAAGTTATAATTCCAGTTATGTCGGTCGAAATGTTTAAGTTTGTTAATTCAAAGTTGATGTCGGCGTCGCCTCCTGCTTGTAGGGAAAAGGTTTTGGAAAAGTTGCCAAACGGAAGCTCAACAGTTGACACTGCGTTTTGAAATACCGTATTTCCACGGTTGTGAATTGAAACAACCAAGTCGCGGTTATTGAGCCTAACTTCGCTTATTTGGAGTAATTGCACTTCAGATGTCCCGATGCCTTTACGCTCTGCTTTTAGGACAGATTGCACTTTGACTCCAAGTGAACGTATTACAACTGGATAAGTATAGATGAATCCCTCGCTTAGGTTTGAAGGTATAATTACTTGCCATGAAAACAATTTTTTTTCGCCTGGAAAGAACATGAGCAAAGTGGTTTTTTGCGAGAGTATTTTAACCTCTGGCGGCACATCAAGCGAAACAGGATAAGTCATTACGTCTGGATAAATTGACTCTATTGAAACCGTAATGTTTTGAATTGACCCTGGTTCAACTGACTCGTTTGTTACAAAAATATTTACAATTGGAGTGGTTGAAAACCCCGCGTGTGAATTAATTGAAACTTCATGCGACCGCGTGAGCGAAACTGCACTTAAATCAAGGTTGCCAACTGCCGAGAACTGTTCAGTGACGTTTGCTTGGTCAACTCCATTGGCAAACTTGATGTGCGTAGCGTCTAGAAAAATTCCCTCGTTGTAAGTCGGGTCAAAAGGATACCATTTGCCATTAACTGCGACTTCCACCCAAGCATGTGGAGCCCATATCTCGCCGCTGTAAACAAGCCCAGCTGCAAACCTTGACGGAACATTAACGCTTCTCAACATCGCAATTAACAAGTGGCCGTACTCATTGCACACGCCCCTGCGGATCTCAAAAACACGCTGCGAGTCTAAAATTACGTCTTTGTAAGCCAAGTCATATTCCACGTTGTTGTGAACCCAAGAGCTTAGAATAGTTGCTTTTTTCAACGGGTTCACTTCACTTCCAACTAATTCACTTGCCTTGGCACTGATCTGCGGCGTGATTATCGCATATTCGCTTGCTTGCATAAACTTATCTACACTACCTACAACTGGGTCAAAATCACCTTGAGACTGAGAAGAGACAATTGCATCAAGCGTAATCACTTGCTGTTGTTTTGAAGGATCCAAGTTAAAATTAAGCAAAGTATTGCCAAGTGAATCTACACTTGAAACGTACGGCGTAGAAGTAGAAAAGGAAACTTCTTGGTGGGGATTGTTAAAAAATGCGAATGTAGTGAACGAAGCTGAATTAGGCTGCTGACCATTAAAATCAACAGTCCAATTAAATTGAACTGTAAAAACTCCACTTCCAACTAACTTTGGCTCAACTTGCTCTTGCGCAGTAGCAAGGGAAATAAAAGCAACGAACAACAACAGGAAAAAAGCACGGCGCATAGTGAGATAAGAAAACAACAGCGAGAAATAAAAACACGAGGTTAGACAATTGGGAAAACAAAGTCTTTTTTATCAAGGGATCTAAATACAATTTAGAAAAACATGACAACACAACCCTACAGCTTAAAGACAATTTTGAGAGAGATAATAACAGCAGCTATGCTCGGGGGAAGAGAATTGACTAAGCGCCATCAAACACGAGACCAGCTTCGCGTGCGTGTAAAAACAGTGCCTTCTGATTTCTTCACTGCAGCTGACAAGGCTTCTGAAAAAAAGATAGTTGAACACTTACAAAGGCGGCTTCCGGGCATGATTATTAATTCAGAAGAAACTCCGAACGTTGCAGAAACGAATGGTAAGCTAGTGGCAGAGATTGACCCGTTAGATGGATCCATGGCTTACAAACATGGGCAACACTACTACGCAGTTTCAATTGGAATTCGACGAAATAATACTTTAATAGCCGGAGCAATTTACTTGCCTGCGCTAAATGAGTTATTCTACGCTGCAACAGGCAAGGGAAGCTACAGGGTAAACACCAACGGGAAAAAAGACAGACCTATTCCACTCAAGGTAC
>JAUYPK010000127.1 GCA_030697615.1 Microcaldota archaeon
GCAAACGATTTCGAATTACTAAGCAGTTTTTGGAAATTGTTTTTCAATCGCAATACCTTTTCCAGTTACTTTTAGGTCAAGTACTTCTAGTCCTTTCTTTGCCCAGAATTTCTTTAATCTAGTCGCATCTCTGCGCGATAGGCAAATAGCGGCTATTGCGTCGCCGCCACCTGCGCCAGGTAAGCGAGCTACAAACGCGCCTTTACTTTTTGATTCTGTAATTATTGCGGATAAGTTCGCTGGTTCTATTGCCGCTCCACTTTTTTCTCCTAGTTCCCGCGTTGCGTTTCTGCTTTTTTCGAATTGTTCTATAAAACTCACCAGTAGAGGATGGCCTTGTTGGATTTTTTCCCCTTTGTGAGCCGCTTCGTTTAATTTTGCTAGAGAGTTGTTTGCTTCTTTAGCGCTTTGGTTAATTTCATTGATTATTCTATCATACTCTGCCCTTTGCACTTCTTTGAAATCTTTTACTTTTGCAACCATTTCAGTTGTGCTTGCGCTTGCGCCTGGAATGTTTGCAACTACTGTTACAAAAGAGCGTGGCAAGATAAGTGGTTTAGTCGAATGATCCCACGTCGCGTCAATTGCTTTTACAACATCAGGCTCTTGTGCCAAGTGTGGGCTGTAGCGAGAATATTCATGTCCGCCATATACGCTTGCCGAGACGTCAAACCCACTGCCAACTTTACCTTGGCTAGTTGAATGTGAGTACTGAGCTAGTTTGTGTAGCAAGTCTAGATTTTTCTTTGGACTTATTCCGTGGAGCTTTAGCACAGCTGCTATTGAAGCTACGGTTACAGCTGCACTTGAACCTAATCCACTTTTTGCTCCGCCAGTTCCAAAAGCTGGGTCGCTGTAAGTGTGGATTGATATTCCTTTTATGCGTTTTTTCTTGGCTTTTAGGTAGGTGAGTGTTGTTTCAATTGCAATTTTTACAAACTTAGCATGTGGGTTGTCTTCTGTTAGTGCTATTTTTCCATTTTCAAACTTTCCCTTCACACTTACGCCAAGTTGTGGAGCGTTTATTTCAATATTGTGGTCTGGCAAAACATTAGCGCGGGCGTATACTCGTTTATCTACGCTTGAAACTAGCCCAATGTTGTCTTTTTCTAGGATTGAATATCCGCCAGTCCACAGTATTTTTCCAGGTGCGGATACAATAACTTCTTTCATTTTTTAGCGCCTCACGATTATCTCTTGGCGTTTTTCGTTGAATGAATGTTTTCTTACCCTTCCAGTTTCAGGGTCTATTAAGTGGTCTGTTGGTTTGGTTAGTTCAACTGGACCTGGGCCGGGTTTTGACACAACTACTTTTTTCACAGCTTTAACTTGTTTAAGCATGCGTTTAACTTTATCTACGTTTTGTGCAAGTGTGTATATATGCGCGTTTGGGCCAGCGTCAAAAGTATATGCTGCAATTGTGTGGCCTGCTTTTTCATTTAATTCATGCACTAGCGCAACTATTTCGCGCGAAGCATCGTTCATATAGTGAATTGGTGGCCAGGTATCTGCCATTACTGAATGTAGGCTATTGCTTTCGCGCATTGTTATGTCTGCAAAAGTTGCAAAATCCTTATGCGCAATTGCGCGTCTCATTTCCGGAACAACTTTTGGTAAATGATGTTCTAATCTAGCGCGGTAAAGTGCGCTGGTTGCAATTGTTTGTTTCATTCCTGCGCGTGAAGAGAGTTTTTTCTTTCCTGCGTTTACCACTGCACTAACCAGCCTCATTTGTGGCCAATGCTGATGGTTGGCTAGTTGAATTGCGTGTGAGTCACTCCCATCCGCTTTTTCGCCTTTTTGCCATTCAACAAACCCACCCATAACTGAACGAGACGCAGAACCGCTTCCTAACCTAGCTAGAATGGATAATTGTTTTGTATCTAATTTTAAGCCTGCTGCTTTGCTTGCTGCAACTGCAAGTGCTGCTAATCCTGAAGCAGAAGAAGCGAAACCTGCTGCTGTTGGGAACCCATTAATTGAAACTATTCTTGCATGGTGAGTTATTCTCGCTCTTTTTCTTATTACTTCAAGTTGTTTTAGCCGTTCTTTTGCCTCTGGATTTTTATCGAGGTCA
This sequence comes from Microcaldota archaeon, assembly GCA_030697615.1. Lineage (GTDB taxonomy): Archaea > Micrarchaeota > Micrarchaeia > Norongarragalinales > UBA8480 > JAHFHC01. Next base: position 2,078 of record JAUYPK010000127.1, read on the forward strand.
ACTTTCTTTCCATTTAGCCAAAATTCGTCTTTTTTTAATGAAGGGTCAAACATTACGCTTGTCCTTGTTTTAAGCGAGTCAACCGTCATGCTGATGCTGCTATTCGTGGGGAGAATCAACGACTCGTCTCTTTTTCCCCAGTATTTTACAACTGCTATGTTTGGTGTTGCTTCGACAGTTACTATTTTTTTCATTCCACTGCACCTTTTGTTGGCTTTGCTTCAAATGCGTTGAAGCCGCTTTGTTTTAGTTTTGTAATTATCTTTCTTGCTTGTGCTTTTTTAATCAGTGCAATAACCGCTCCGCCTTCTCCGCCTGCGCCGGTTAGCTTTGCGCCAAAAACTCCACTAATTCCCCTTAGTGTGCGGATTGCGTGCTGTATTTCTTCGCTGCTGGCTCCGTGCGACATAAGTATTTCATGATTATTATTAAGCGCGCTGCCAAGCTCAGTGACATTTCCGTTTTTGTGTAAGTTTGCTGAAACTTCTTCGAATGCTGACCTAAACCCTTTTACCTTAGCGTGATCTGCCGACGTAAACTCTGCAATGGACTTTACACTTCCATCTGGTTTTGTAAGCCCAAGCGAAGCTGCGACTTTTTTCACCATTTCCCCTGTGCTTGAACGCTTGCCTTTAAATGTGTCAATTATGAGTAAGGTTGTTCCCCTTGGGAGGGAAACGTTTACTCGTTGAAAATTCCACTTGGGTTTTCCAGCTTCAACTGACCTAATTAGTCTTGTTGGCCCACGGAGTACAGTCATTGCATCTATTCCAGAAGGTCGGCCGCTGTGCGCTACTTCTTCAGCGACTTGTACGGCGTTCCATAACTCATCTTGCTCTGGAGATGCGCCAGTTTTTGGAGTTTTTCCTAAGTATTGAAATAGGGCAAGTGAAAGCGCTGCGGAAATCGACGCGCTTGCGCCAACTCCCTTTGGAACATCGGCTTTAATTTCAATTGACATCGCACCCTTTGGCTTAAACCCGTGTGTTGTGCCAAAATGGCGTAGCAATGCGGTAAATGGCTTAAATGGCCCTTCTTCACCTTGTGAAACTAGATTTTTATCTAGTTTAACTTCGCCCAAGTGGCTTTTGAACGTAATTGCGGGCTTTCCTTTTTTCTCTTTTAGGACAATTCTGTTTGTTGGTTCAATTGGAATAGCTATTCCTGGCGATCCATGGACAACGCCGTGCTCGCCTGTAATTATGACTTTACACGGGGCTTCTGTTCTTATAACCATCAATTTATTTTCGCCTTTTTGTTCTTTCAAAGACATGTTCAGTATACGCGTGGCCTTTCCACAGGTGCTTTGTAGTACGATAGCGCCAATCTTTTCCAAGTAATGATCGCATTTTAAAATTTAAATAAGTAGCATCAAGCGCTTCGTGTTTAACTTTACCTCTTAAGTTTGGAAACGGATCAGTGTGAAAACGATACGCGAAGCCATTAGGCAAATCGTGAAATGAAACGCGTAGGCCAACTGCCTTGTCACGTTCACCAACAACGCGCTTGAAAACTTCAGCACATTTTTCTTTGACTTTCATTGCCCTGTAAGCAGCTCCAAGGTTTCGCTCCATTAGCTCCTCCATAATTTTAAGTGTAGCTTTTGTGCCGTAGCGCCGTTTCAAAATTTGAAATGCGCCTTCCAATGCGCCGAAAAATGCTTTATTGTAAGGTTTCATTGAACTTATTCGCCACTTTTTTTATTTAGTTTTTCTCTTTTATTTCTTTCAGCGCTTCTTTTGCCGCGTTGACGTTTACTGTTTTCTTCTTTGCGATTATTGCTGCAATTGCGGCTATCTCTTCTTCTCCATCTGCTCCTGCAATTACTGCGATGTTCTTAGCGTGCAACTTCATATGCCCCGATTGTATCCCGATGGTGCTCAACGCGCGCAGCGCTGCAAAATTCTGAGCTAGTCCAACTGCTGCAACTATTTCTGCAAGTTCCTTTGCGGTTTTTACGCCTAAGATTTTCAGCGAAATTTGTGCAATGGGGTGAGTTTTCGTTGCGCCGCCAACTAAACCAAGTGCAAGCGGTAAACAAATCTCTCCACGCAAGTTTCCAGTTTTGGTTTTCTCCCATTTTGTAAGCGGCAAATACTTTCCACTAATGCTTGCATACGCGTGTGCACCAGCTTCAATTGCACGCCAGTCATTGCCAGTTGCAATTACAACCGCGTCAATCCCGTTCATTATTCCCTTGTTATGCGTACACGCGCGGTAAGGATCATGAAATGCAAATTGATACGCGTCAACAACGCCGTTTACAGTGTCTTCGCCGATAATTTCTTTTTTGTACTCCACAGTTGCGCGTGCGAGGCGCTTGTCTGCAAGGTTTGTTAAAATGCGTAGCCGTACTTTTCCGCCAGATAGTTTTTCCAAGTCAAGCGCAATTGCTTCTGCCATTGTGTTAATCGTGTTTGCGCCCATTGCGTCGCGAACGTCGACGTCGAAGTTA
>JAUYPK010000147.1 GCA_030697615.1 Microcaldota archaeon
ACAAAAAGCCCAGTTTTCTTTGAAACATGCAGGGTTTTAATCCTAGCTATTTTAGCTAAATCAACTTCAATATCGGCAAAACTGCATAAAAGCTCTTCTGGAAGCCCAATTTCTGCAGTTTCAATAAATTGGTTAAACCCAATTTGTTTGCTTCCCCTGTACTTACGCGACTGGGAAACTATTTCGTGAAGCACTGCTGCAAGTTTTTCGCTGGTATCATCAAGCTGCACGTCTGAAACAACTGGCCAATTAGACACGTGTATTGAACCTACTTTTTCCTGTTTTGCAAATCCAAGTTCGTGGAATAACTCTTCTGAAATAAAAGGAGCAAACGGCGCAATGAGTTTCAACGTACACCGCATCACTTCACTTAGGCAAAACTGGGCAGTGGATTTATCACCCGTATTTTCATAAATGCGGTATTTCACGTCTTCTAAGTAGTAGTCGCAGAACGAGTGCCAGAAGAAAGAGTGGATTGCATTAACCGCAGCGTAATAGTCATATTGTTCCATTGCAATTGTAACTGTTTTAATTGTCTTATTCAAATTTGCAAGTATCCACTTATCGCTAACACGAAAGACAAGTGGCGATTCACCTGGAACTTTAGGAGGGGCATAATCTGCATTAGCTAACTCAACAAATTTAGCCGCGTTCCACAATTTGTTTAAAAATGAAGACGCGTATTCAATGTCCTTGTACGAAAAAGGCCTATCTTTTGCCATTGCGCCTGAAAGACTAGCCCATTGCCTGAGCGAATCAGCTGGAAAACGAGCGAGCAAGGTTTCGGGGTCTTCAAAATTACCAACGCTTTTGCTCATCTTCTTTCCATCCGTACCCAACACGCTTCCATTGATGAGAACATCTTTAAACGGCGCCTTACCTGTAAGCGCTAAACAGCGGTAAATTGTGTAAAAAGCCCAAGTGCGGATTATTTCCAAACCTTGTGGCCGCAACGTCGAAGGGTATAGTTTCTCCCAGCCCTTTTCAGGCCAACCTGCAATAATAAGCGGAGTTATGCTTGAGTCAACCCAGCAATCCGCAACAGCTTTTTCGCCAACTATAGTTCCGCCACACTCACAGTGCTTCTTACTATATTCATGCAACGCGGGGTCAACTGGCAGTTCAGATTCCTTTGGAACATAAACTTTTGTACATTTATCACAATGCCAAAATGGCAACGGCGTACCATAAATCCGCTGGCGCGAAATCACCCAGTCATACTCAATGAAATCAGCCCAATCTAACAGATACTGGACAGCAAACTGCGGGTACCACTTCATCTCTTCAACAGCGGTTTTTTTAATGCCGTCTTGCTTGCCGGTTAATTTCATGAACCACTGCGTACTAGAGAGGAATTCAGCTGGTTTGCCACATCTATCATGAACCTTCACTGACTGCGAAGTTGTTTCTTGACGAGTTAGTATTTTTTCAGCAGCTAATTTTTCAAGTATTTTGTCCCGCGCTTTTTGAAGGTGTACTCCAGTAAATTCACCCGCATTTATCAGAAGACCTTTTTCGTCAAATGCTTCAATTAAAGGCAGCGAATGGCGGTACATCCAAGTTACGTCAGTCTTGTCCCCAAAAGTGCACACCATTACAACGCCAGTTCCAAAAGCGGGGTCAACATCACCATCTGCAATAACCGGAACTTCTTTGCCATACAGCGGCACAGTTGCCTTTTTGCCAATAAACTCTTTGAACCGCGAATCAGAAGGGTTTACCAACACTGCAACGCAAGCGTGTAGCATTTCGGGTCGAGTAGTTGCAATTAAAAATGGTTTACCGCTTACAGTGAAGTTAAGGTAGTTTAGCTTAGTGTCGCGTTGTACATCGTCAGTTTCAGCTTTTGCAATTGCACTTTGGCACTGCGTACAATACTGAACTGGGTGCTTCTTCCTATACACCAATTCTTTTTCGTACATTTGTAAAATGGAAAGCTGCACTTTCTTATGGTAACTGGGATCAATTGTACGGTACTCACGAGTCCAATCAGGCGAAAAACCAAGCCGAATCATTTGCCCCTTCATTTTTTCAATGTTTTCAAACGTAAACTCAACGCACTTTTTCTTAAACTCAGCTCTGCTTAGTTTTTCTTTGCCGTGCATCTTCTCCACTTTTACCTCAGTTGGAAAACCCTGGCAGTCCCACCCCTGGGCATAAAGAACATTGTACCCATTCATCCTGCGGTAACGAGCAGCAAAGTCAAAAAAAGCATATGACAACACGTGACCCATATGCAACGCTCCAGACGTAAACGGCGGAGGTGAGTCAATTGAATAAACTTCTTTTTTGCTGCTAGCGTCAAAAGAATAAGTACCGTGTTTTTCCCAATAAGTAGCCCATTTTTTGTGGATGTCTTGAAAATCAGGTTTAGTGCCTAGAGTCAAAAACCAGTTCAACTCCGCTTTTTAGCCCACTTTAACTTAGATGGCTTTCGCTTTAGCTTAAAATTACACTCGCACTTATGCGAACAGAAAAAACTAGAAGAGCCATCCTTGCGAAATACCCTCACACCGCGGCCAACTACCGCTGTTTTTGAACAAAATGAACACACTGCCATAAAAACTTTATCACCGAAGTACGGATATGAAATGCACAAAAGCATTTCTAACCCCAACTTACTTAGTTCCGTCTCCCATCAACTACTGGCTTTTTCTTTTGCCGCAACGGCCGAGCCTCGCGCTCGCTTTCAGTTAAAACTAAATAATCATTAACACGAACAGGCCCTTTGATATTACGCCTAATAATGCGACCCTTGTCGCGACCAGTAAGCACTTTAACCAACACTTGGTTCACTTCTCCAAACACTCCAGTTTTGCCAACAATTTCACTAACCTGCGCAATTACACCGTCAACTTCAGCTTCAGGCTGTTCAACAGGCCTTGCAACGGATTTAGCAGCAGTAGCATTAGCGTCGACTTTAGCATCAGGTTTACCGTCAGCGTTTGCAACTACAGCTCCTTTTTCAACAGCTTTTTCAGCGATTTTTTCAGATTTCTCCGCTGCCTTGTCGCTGTGCTTCTCGTGCTTTCCATCTGCTTTTTCAACAACTTGCGCCATTTATAAAATTTCAACTCTTTTCCTGCTTGCCAGGAACGTATTTAGAAACTAAATCTTTCAAAATAGAATCAGCTGAACCGGCATTTGTAACTGCAACTGCAGCTGTGCCAACTTTTAAACCAGCAGCGAGGCCAAGATCTTTCTTTGAGCTTACGTATAGGAATGCAATTGCGCGTTCTGTGCAAATAGCCGGTAAGTGCATTACAATTTCTTCAGGGTCAACGTCTTCAGCAATTATGACGAGTTTAGCTTCGCCGCGTTCAATTGCCTTTGTAGCTTCATTAGTGCCTTTGCGGCATCCATTTGCAGCTTTAGCAGCTTCAATTACTTGTAATGCCTTTGCCTGGACATCTGCAGGAGTCGAAAACTTAACATAAGCTTTAGTAGCCATAATACAATCTAACACCTCAAATCTTTATTCATCGGTTTCTCAAAAATAAAAACGCCTTCATTAAATGTAAAGAATCAAGCGCCTTAAGACAAAATAAGCACAGAAAAGGTATATAATCCCTTACCCAATGAGAACCGCCCAAAACATAACCAAGAAGATCACTTAATCAAATTCAGCGCAGCCCCGGCCTTGAACCAGTTTATTTGCTGCTCGTTGTAAGTGTGATTCACTGTGATTTGTTCAATTGAACCGTCGCT
>JAUYPK010000151.1 GCA_030697615.1 Microcaldota archaeon
GCTGTGCGGCGTGCAACGCCCGTTGGAACCTAGTGTTCGGTAGCAGTATAACGTCTCCTTTTCGGTTTATAATTGCAAACGGGTGAGTCTTGCGAAGCTCCTCAACTTTATGTTCCCCACTTGCGTCAATTGAACCGTAACTTGGTGTTTTTGAAAAGGTATTTCGTGTATTGGATCTTACAAGTTTGGAGTCTACTTTATACCCTAAAAGTCCACCAACTGCTGCACCTACGCCAGTTAAGCCTAATAGATTTTGGGTTGTGGGTGGAATTAACCTTTTTTCGGGCAAATTTATTGCGAAAAAAGATGCTGCGCCTACTAAGCCGCCCATCATTCCGTCAACGATGGTTGACCCTCTTCTATAACGTCGGCTCTTAAGTACCGTTTTCACATCTTCTTTTAGGTTTGCGTGTAGGTCTTCGTGTTTTACAACAATTGCGCCTTGCGGGATGGAAGGCGAGTCAAAATTTATGTCTACTTCCTCATCATGTACCGCTTCGTCAACTCTAGAGTTAAATGACGGTTCTCGCGTTTTTCCCCTTGCTTCGCTCTCAGCTGGAGCGGAAACGGGTTCGAATATCTCTTTTGCTTTTCCTAGTAGAAATTCAATTGCGTCGTTGTGTTGATTTCTTTTCAACAGTTCAACTGCTTTGTTTTCATGGCCGTGATATTCGCTTAGCAAGTCAGCTGCTTTCTGGGCAGTTGCGCCGAACCACCCGTTGATAACTACGTCTCTTAACTCTTCAAGTGTTTTGAGGTTAACGGTTCCGTTTTCAATGCCTTGCGCTATTCGATGAGAAGATTCTCTATGTGGAAATACCCGCGAAATGCGGCCTATATTATCCCAGCCTGCGCCTGCACTCATAAAAATTTGTCTACGAGCTTCTGGGCTGTAATACGGCGGAGATTCGGAAGTATCAACTGCAGCAGGGGTAGGCAATGGAGTGTCTGGCTTTCCGCTTACTGCGCTGGCTTTTTCCATTAAGTGTTTAAACTCTTCTACTGTGCTTAGTGGTTCTGATCTTGGTGCCGGAGTTTGAACGCGAGGTCTAACAAGTTCAAGTGGTTTATCGCGTCTAGCGGGTGGCTTTTCCCGGTTTCCTTGCTGAAGTATTTCGTCAAAACTTGGAAGCGGCGTTACGTTTCTCACTCGCCTAGCTTCTGTGCTTAGTGGTTCTAATCTTGGCGCAGGAGTAGCGGGTCTTCCGCTTGTGCTTCTTGCTTTTTCCATTAAGTGTTGAAACGCATCTACTACGCCTTTGCTTCGCAGCACAGCGTTTGCAGAAGTTAGTATAGTTTGCCTTTGTTCTGGCTTTAACCCTTCCAAGTGGCTGCATAGTCTTCCAAGCGCTTCAGGCCATATTTGGTTTCTTAATCCAGCTTGGTGTATTGCCACTGTAAGTTCAGGAGTCCACCTGCTAGTTTTTCCATGTCTTGATAGGTAGTCATTAGCTTCTCTTATTTCTGCAGGCAATATTGGCATTGTAAATGTTTGTCAATAAGTTGAAGGAAACCGAGTGTTAAAAATGTTTCCGCTGTTTTTTTGCGCTTGTTTTATTTTTCTTCTGTTTATTGCCGTTCCGCCTTTTTCGATCATTAGTGTTTTCGTTTGTAAATTACTCCGCGGTGGTCAAGCACTTGTATTTTCAAAAGTTTATTGGCAAAGTCAACGTCTATCAATGTCCTGTAAGTGCCAATCCTGAACTTGTAATAGTCGTCGCCTTCGTAATGCTCTAAGAAGTGGAATGGGTCGCCGGTTTTTAGTTTTTCCAAGCCTTTTCTAAGCCTGTCAGAGATGTGGCGGTCTTGTTTGGCTAAGAAATGCTGCACGTCTGGCGACAGTAAAACTTTCCAAACGTCGTTCATATTTCCAAGTATTCCGCATTAGGGACTTCGCGTGCTTTTGCCAGGCGTTTTTTAGCCTCTTCAGTTAAGGTTCCCTCTTGTGAGAGGATATAAGTAATAATTGAAACTTCCCTTTTTAGAAATTCAATATCCTTGTGCATGTGTTCAATTGCAATGTTTTCCATAGAGTTTATTGTTTTTAACGTTCTTTATATCCTTTTTCTTATCCGCTTTTTTATTGCCGTTCGCTTGGCCACATGCATATTCTTAACTGGTGGTCTTTTCGCTGGCTGTCACTTGGTTCTGAGTCAGGCGCTTCATTGAAAACCCTGAATGGCGTAGCAATTGCAAGTAGTTGCTTTCCTTTTAATGCGCTTGAAATTGAACCACAACCGTTGCTAGTGCCGTCTCCGCCACTTGCGCCGTGAAGAGCAGCTTGGTAAATAACGTCATCGTCAGCAAGATTAGTTATCAAATATTGCTCTGGGTCATTTGGGTCAATTGGAAAAGGGCGGAAGTTAGAATCACCATCGAGGATTTCAGCGTTGTAGTCAAACCCACTTTGTACAACTGGTTTCATTAATTCGTACAACGCACAGCGAAGCGCTAACCTACCTGGTGAATTTGGCCCATCTCTTTCCACTGTGCTGTACTTATTGTCAAACTTACCATCGGAAACATCGCGTTTCACCAAGTCAGCAACTGAATTAGAGCGGAACTTCACAAGCTCGCTGCACTGGAGTGGAGCGTCGCTGCCAAAAACTGGCGGAAGCTCTGTGCTTGTAAGCGTCGATACATCTAGAGAATAAAGCGTTTTTCCAATGCTCTGTACGTAGTTAAGCGAATGTGAACTTCTCAAAATGCGCGACTGGGCAGTGCCGTAGTCTGATAAGAAAGAAAACATCATTGCAACTGAAAAACTCACAAGTAGCAAAAACATTATGCCGTCGAAAATCGCGGCCTGGCCTCGCAGGGGCCCCCGGCGCGGCCCCTTCTGACCCCACGGCGACCCTTGAAGTAAGGTGGCAAACCGGAGGTTTGCAACTCCGCTTATTTGCAATTTTTTAAATGTTATTTTTGTTTTCATTTTTTTTCTTTTCTATCTCCATACAATTACATTTAACGTACCAAGGCCATTAACTGGCGAGGTTTGTTCTGGACATGGAACTGCCAATGGGTAAATTAAAACAACTGCGTTTTTAGGCGCCTTTGTCTTGTCGAGCCTAGCTGCTAAATATTCGAGTTTAATGTCCTCTTTGTCATTTGTACAAATGTTGTTAGGATTGGGTTCAAGTGAAGAAGCAGCGTCGTCTTCATTGTAAATATTGGAAGTTTCCAAGTTGATACCATGCTGGCACGACGGTCCGGGGCAGTTATAGTCACAGAACCGCTTTGCAACAACTGCAAATTTTAACCCGATGTTCTCTGCAAATGGTTTCAGCGAAGTTTCACAAATGCGTTGAAATTCGCCGGGTTGAAAAGACCCTTTTTGCGTTGCAAGGTAACCTAATTTTTGCGTTGCTTCGCGTTCCTTTAAATCTACATTGCGGCTATCAACCTGTGCATTTGCATATAGTATAGTGCTTATGAAAAGCAACATGCCTGCCACTATTGGAAAAATACTCGGAATGTCATCTCCAAGCGGACCGATGAAGCCTCTGCAACTTTCATTTTGTTTTTTTAATTTCATCATCTTCACGTTCCACACACTTCATACGCTGGCGGCTCAAATGCACTACAAGCGCTTGCTTCGCTGTTCTTACAGTCGTCGAAATAAATAAAGCTTTTTCTCGGTGGTAGCTTATCCCTACACTTTACAATTACTAAAAATTTAGTCCGTTGCAATGCATCTCTCAACGAAGGCTGTAGCTTAACTATACTTTCTCCCCGCGAAATAGTTTCATCTGGAGAAACTTCAACTGCGTTTGAATAAAAGTGCGTTTCAACTTTTTCCGGGTCGTAGAACAAAGTAACCATGCGCCTACACGACGCGTCTCCAAGTGGGTTCACCACTATGCTCAACTGCTTTTTGTTCGGGTTAGCTGTTTGATGTTCAGCTATCCACACTTCATACCTCTCTCCAAACTTATCCTTGCTAATCGGAATAGTTGGCTCAAACTTATAAACAACCCTACTATCCTCAACCGGCGAAGCTAACACTTGGTTGACATTAGACGCAATTATATTCGCAGTTGCCAGCGCCTGTTCGCCGCACAAAGCGCTTTTTTCCAAGTTGCTGATGTTAAGCGCAATAAAAAATAGAGAGATTATGAAAAATAACATTGCTATCTTAGTTAATATCCACAGTTCAAGCTGGCCTTTTTTCACAGCTAAACGACGCTTGTTTTTTTTCTCCATTATGATCCCCTCAGGGGTCGCCAGCGTCGACCCCTTCTGACCCCTCTGCAACCAAAAAATTTGATTCATTGTTAATCCCGCATGTAGTCTTGCTTGCTGAGGAAACACATCTTGATAACTGGGTCACTTGCAGCGGTGTCAAAATCTTTTGTAACGCGTGCCTTGTACTGCGTTTCTCCAGGTTCTTTTCCAATCGTAACTAGTTTACTTGACTGTGCGCTTGTAAGCCCAGGCGGTAACCCGCACCCTTGCCTAGCTTCCTTTGCATCTGGCGGACAGCCAGGGTTGTTAGTTTCAGAAGTGGTGATTAGGGAAGCGTCGCAAGCATCGTCGGTTTTCAACAGCACTTTGCCAGGTATGTTAATGCAAGTAGTGGCGTCGCGAACAGTGAAATATTCTTGTTCGTCTTTACTGTAAGAAAGTGGTTCAATTATCCAGCAACCCCCGCCACTAGCTGGACATTTTCCACAGTAAGCCGGTGAATCGTAGTAAACAACACGTATAGCTTCGATGCTCGTCCCGCCGCAACTTGCAAGTTCAATGTCAACTTCGCGCGACGTTGCTGGCGAACCAAGTGCCACGTCTAGCATAATCGCTTCCAAGCCACGCATTTGACTCTTTAACTTATCCGTGCACTGGGCGCTTTGCGTGTTTTGCAAAACCATAAACGCCAAACCCATACTAGCAACGAGAATAATTACAGCAACAACAAGTTCAATTGGACCACTAGCCTGGCCCTTAAAAGGCCGCATGAGCATAAAGCTCTGAGCTTTATGACTCAGACAAAAACCGCGGTTTTTGCTGAGGCCTTTTATACCTCTGGCCGAGGTTTTCCTGATTTTTAGAACAGCGCTTTGCATTGTAGCATTAGCTTTTCTTAGTTTTTATTGCCGCGCTTTTTCTACGCGACGCGGGATATTTAGGAAACTGCTCTACAACCGCATTCTGTGCTTTGCTCCACACTTCGTTGGGAGTTTTTTTAAGCCACTCGGCGTACCAGTCGATGAACTTTAAACGCTCGCGGAAGTTACGTCGCTTTTGTTCCTCTAGCTCTGCAAAGTCTATTTTCAAGTCAGTTAATTCGCTCAAGTAAATCAACTTTTTCGTGTGGAACTTTAAGTAATACAAATGAATTTGAAAGCTTCGACATATTTAAATTATCTTTGAAGATTTTATATAGGTGCCTCGCGTCTTCAATGTCTTTTTCCGAGCCTAGGTAAAGTTTGAAAGCAATTTGTATTTCAAGCGGGGAAATTTTTAATATGTGTTTGTTTAGGCGCAATTCCAAACTATTTTCAACTGTGTATTTGTCAGTTATGGTTTTTATAAACTTGAACTCCATGTTTGGAAGCGGTTGATTAAATTCGTGAAAACGTAGTCCGCAGCCATCGCAAAGCATTTCATAAGCTTCTTTTTCGCTAAAAGCATTCATGCAGTCTAATTCTGTCCTTATTTCTTTCCACAACTCTGCAAATTGTTCAAATGGCATCTTTTCCACAAGCATGTCAACATCTTCAGTTGCCCTGCTTCTACCAAAGACAATCGCGACGTAGCCAGAAACCAAGCAGTACTTTACTTTGTGCTTGTCGAGCTTTTTGCAAAACGAAATTGTAAACCTGTCCAGCGAATTAAGCTCCTTGTCAAGCGTAATGCTCTTTTCAGTAAAAGTAAATTCCATGGAAGATATATTTGAAATTCAGAAATAGTTATGCTTTTCGGGACACGTGGTTGCCGGTAAAATGAGCATCGAGCGAAGCTCGATGACTCAGACACAAACTTAATGTTTGTGCTGAAAGGCCTTTTAGATCTCCTGGCTAGATTTTCCTTCGCATTAAGAAGTAACTTCCAATTGCGGCGATTGACCTTGCTTCCTGCGTGTTTGCCGTTGCAGCTTGGCCAGCTGCTTTTAATGTGGGTTTAATGAGTGTAAAAAGTAGAATAGCTGCAATTACAACTACGACTAACATGTAGATAGAAGACCATTCACTGGCACCACGCCGCTTTTTAACAAAAGGCATTTTGTGTTTATACTAGCCTCCTAATTTTTGAAGACACGCGTCTATAGCTGCTGTGCCTCGCTTTTCAGGCGCAATGCTGATGACATAAATTGCTGGGCCGCTTGCAGGTGCAGGGTCGCCGCACACTGTAAAAGTGACTTTTGAATCTTTAGTGGCGCGTATCCCTTTTCCATTGTCTAAGAGTTCAATTGCAGAACCTTGAAGTTGGCTGTCTACTACAAATTGAACTGTCTCTTCAAGCATAGTAGTGTCGGTTGTAACTAGCCTCGCGTTTACAACGGTTCCACCTTTAAGAGTTGCGTCACGTGGAGGAGTTCCAGGTGAATATGCACCGGATATTTTTTTAAGCTCTTCTTTAAATGCTTGTTGTGCATCTGCCCCGCCAATTCCAGGTAAGCTGTTTAAAATTCCGAGTAACACGCCGAGAATTGCAAGTGCTACGATTACGCTGATGACGAGCATCATTGTTTCAAACGCTTGACCTCTTCGTTGTCTAAATTTCATAAATGTGAATATAACCTCCTTGAACAGTTAGTTTGACTCTTTATAAAATCCTTTCTACTTAGCCGCCTAATGAGCTACTGGCGAAATAAGCCACTAGTGCGAATAGGATAGTTGCTACTGGCAACGCTTTTGCAATTTCCATGTAAGTGTGTAGTTTGTTGTTTGAATCTTCAATCTGCGAGTTAAAGTATGTGAGGATTATCACAACTTCGATTACGTAGATTCCCATTATGAACGTAAAAGTAGCTGGGTCTGTTGAAGCGCCTGCATCACTTCCAGATTTGCAGAACATGGAACTTAAGTTACTTTCTCCGCCGCCGAATCCAGATGTACCTGGCGGCAAGCTTTGCGTTGAAGGTGTGCTTGCACAGTTCGCTGACAACGCCTTTACAATTACGCCTTGTAAGCTAGTAACTACGCCAAGTACAATTGGTGCTATGAATGTGCCCATTGTTTTTAACATAGACGTGACGCTTGACAACAAGTTGCGCAGGAGTAAGTCAATTTTTTCACTGTTCCGCAACTGTAACGCGAGGCCAATAAGTGACTTTGCAGCAACATTTACGCCTAAGCCAATTGAGTCAACTGTGATGTGCATTCCACTTTCCAAAGTTTTTGAAGGTAAGTTTTTCAACGCTCCGAAGTTAGGATTGAAAATAGCTTCGTCGATTGTCATTCCCATTGACGTTACGTTGTCTAAAATGCGGCGGAAAACAACGCTTGCGATTTTGCTGTTTGGTAGAAATTCAACCGCGTGTTTCAATGCATCTTCAAGCGGGCGGTTTTCTCCAAGTCTACTTGCCAGCACGTAAATTGCATCTTTAAATTCGCGTTCCATTGCGCGGATATCGTCTTGAATTTTTTTCCGCTCTACGAATGTTCCATAGAGGTAAATTGAAACCGATAGCCCTATGCCGACTATTATTCCCAATAGGGTAAACATGCCAATGAACAAATCAGTTACTGGTGTGTCGAATAGTTGAATGTGTGGCTTTGCAGCTAACACGTCAGCTTTTTCAAACGCTGACAACGGGGCAACAGTCATTGTTGTATCTAAATAGAACCCGCCAGCAACTGCAATTACAAGTATTGCAATTGCAATTGGCATAATCGGAAGCTTGACTCCGAAGAAGTTTACAGTTCCTTTTGGAGACAAGCCTGGAAAATCTTCGTTGATTTCCGGAGGAATATACGTGGGTGGTCTGCTTCCCAAAATGCTTGCACCAAGCGCCAGCAAGCCAAGCGGTAAACCTAACAGGTAAATCAATGCCAGAATTTCAGGCCTTGCAAGCGGAAAACTCCCACCTGCTAATGTTCCGCCAATTGGCAGTACAATTGCAAGCATCAATGGTAGCAACACGCCGAAGTAGTAGAGGTAAACTGTTGGCTGTGACAAGCCGCGTGCAAAGTGGTCCATTTTTTCCTTGCTTCCCTCAAGAACGTCTTCAGAAGCTTTTTCAAGTAGTGCTTCGCGTTTTGCCCCGTCGCTTTCCA
>JAUYPK010000009.1 GCA_030697615.1 Microcaldota archaeon
TGCGACAACATTGCCAAGTTCTTCAAAAAAAGAGGAATCGAAACAAGCAAAGAAGAAGTACTTGCAAGAGTTTTAAAACTTTGAAGTCCTTTGTTTAATTAGTTAATATTTTAAGTCTAGAGGAAAAACTAGAAAAAAAGTGAATTTAATCAAATGCGTTTATTTAAAATTTCAAAATCTTCCAAGAGGCTCCTAGATGCAAAGACGCTAAAGTTAATTGAAGAACGGGGCGAGGTAAAGGTTAAAATAAACAAAGATGATGAACTAGAGATAGAGGCAAACGACGAAGATAAAGGCGGAAACGAATGGATCGCTGAACAAGTGCTAAAAGCAATCGTGTACGGCTTCGAGTCCAAACAAGCGTTTAAGCTGTTCGACGACCAGTATTTCATTGAAATCATTGACCTAGACGCCGCGTTCCGAAGAAAAGAAAAGGACATCACCCGCGCGAAGTCACGCATAATCGGCGAAGGTGGAAAAGCCAGAAAGAAGCTAGAAGAGTTAAGCGGAACTAGCATAATGGTTTCCAATTCAACTAACAACGTTTCAATAATCGGGCCTTTTGAAGACTTGCAAAACGCAAAAGAAGCAATAATTAGACTAGTAGAAGGAGCAGCACACGAAGGCGTTTACCGCTTCCTAGAATCAAAACGAGAAAGAGTGTTATAAAAAAGTTATGGCAACAGCACCAACCACACCAGCAGCAAAAACAAGCACAGCTCCAAAAACAGTAGCTACGCCTGCAGCTCCAACAGAAGAGCAGCTGTCAAAGGAGTTCAAAGAATATTCAGTAGCAGAGTTCTTCAAGCGCAATAGGCAAATGTTAGGATACTCTGGAAAGGTACGTTCGCTTACAACAATTGTCCACGAGTTAGTTACAAACAGTTTAGACTCAACTGAAGAAGCTGGAATTTTGCCAGAAATAACTGTCGAAGTCCAAGAGCTTCCAGACGGCCACATAAAAATAATTGCAGAGGACAACGGCACTGGAGTTCCGAAGAAAAACGTTGGCCAAGCATTCGGCAAACTATTAGCAGGAACTAAATTTCACCAGCGTAAGCAAAAGCGTGGACAGCAGGGAATTGGAGTTTCATACGCGGTGCTTTTCTCGCAGCTCACAACTGGAAAAATAACCCACATTAAAACCGGAATCGGCGACCACAAAGCATACGAGTGCGACATTTCGATTGACGTAAAAAGCAACATGCCGGTAATTGTAAATGAAAAAGAATACTCACAAAAATACAGGGGGGTAAAAATTGAATTCGAATTCGCTGAAGTAACTTACAATCGAAGCGAGTACAGCGTCTACGAATATTTGCGCAGAACAGCGTTGGCAAATCCCCACGCGCAAATTACGCTTATTGAACCAAACAAAGAAGTTGTCGTTTTCCCGAGGGCAGTAAAGGAGATTCCAGCTAAGCCCAGGGCAATACAGCCACACCCGCTTGGAATTGCAACATCTGACTTAATTGAAATGGCTCACGCTTCAACAGCGAGGAAAATCGGTTCTTTCTTAACAAGCGAATTCTCCCGTTTCTCATCAGACAAAGTGAAGGAAATTTCCGCACTTATTCCAGATGTTAACATGGACCGCGCTCCACGAGCACTTACATGGCCAGAAGCTGAAAAGATTATAAACACGATTCAAAAAGTTAAGTGGATTGCACCTGAAACAGATGCAATGATCCCAATTGGAGAAGCACACATTGAAAAGTCGCTCAAAAACCTCTTGCAACCAGAGCAGATGAAAGTAATTGAAAGAAAGCCAAAAGTGTTCAAAGGGGGAATACCCTTTCTTGTAGAAGCGGCCATTGCATACGGAGGAAAAGCCGGCACAGTTGTAGGCGGACAGAAAAAAGCAGAAGTGCTACGCTTTGCAAACCGTACACCGTTATTATTCGACGCTGGTTCATGCGCAACAATGGAAGCAGTAAAGAACATTGACTGGAACCGCTATGACTTAAAGAATTGGGAAGAACAGCCAATTAGCATTTTTATCAACTTAGTCAGCGTCTACGTACCGTATACGGGCGCTGGGAAAATGGCAGTTAGCCCAGAAGAGGAAATAGTGCAAGAGATTCGCAACGCAATTATGGAATGTGCACGCGACGTGAGCGTTTACTTACATGCACTTCAAAAAGCTGAAGAGCAAGAGCAACGCAGGCAAATTTTCTTCAAATACATAGGC
The DNA here is from genome assembly GCA_030697615.1 of Microcaldota archaeon. Classification (GTDB taxonomy): domain Archaea; phylum Micrarchaeota; class Micrarchaeia; order Norongarragalinales; family UBA8480; genus JAHFHC01. The sequence goes on from JAUYPK010000009.1 coordinate 2,192, forward strand.
GAAGTTGCAGAAGCGCTTCACGACGTTACCGGCAAACCACAAAAAGAACTTGAAGAAAAACTGCGCAAAATTGCAGAGAAGAAAACCGCCTTGCTTGAGGCAATGGATGGAAAAGATGAAAACGAAAAAGAACTTGAAGATATGGAAGAAGCGGCGGAAAAAGAAATACAAGAAGAAGGATAAAAAGCAAAAGGAAGGGTACACGGCTGGGAAACCTTGGTGTCCCGCCGGAAGGAATGGAAGAAGCGGCGGAAAAAGAAATTGAAGAAAGCGGATAAAAACAAAAAGAGAAAATAAAAACTAAGTAACAAAACTTTAAAAAAGTGAAAAAATATTTATGGCAAAGACCGACAAGTCAAAAACACAAACTCCCGAACAGAAGAGGGAAGAGATGAAGGCAAAGATCAGCGAGCTGGGCAAAGAACTAGTTAAGGAAGTGGACGCTGGCGACAACCTACACATTGACATTCCAATCCGCGGGTCGGCAAACGTGTTGTTCGACGAAAAGCAGAAGAAAATTCTCCTCGGTGACAAAATGGCAAAGCGTTACTTGTTCAACGTCGCCCACGCACGTAGGTTTATGCAAACCATGCTCGTAGCTTCCTACGTCAAAAAAGATTTACTCGAAAACAACTTGACAGCGACTCTTCGTGACCTTTACTATGCGAAAAAGAGGACGATAAAAGGATTCAAAGAAGATACGATTGACGAGCAGAAGGAAAGCGACTTGGCAATTGTGGACCTCGAGGTGGCAATGGATAGTTTCCGTGAACGCCTTCACCTTCGCGCTGAACCAAAGGGGAGAATGGCCGGCGACATGGTTGTGCTTGACCGCGTACGCGATAAGGTTGACAGTATTGACCTCTCCCGCATGGGTTCCGGAGGATGGGCAGTGCCTTCAATTGTTGAACAAATTGAATTTAAAGATGTTGGAATTGAATACGTGCTTGTAGCTGAGAAAAACGCAATTTTTGACCGTTTAAACGAAGATGGCTACTGGGAAAAGAACAAGTGTTTATTGATGACAACCGCTGGACAAGCGGCAAGAGGCGCAAGAAGGTTATTACAGCGGCTAAGCAGCGAGTTGAAAATACCGTGCTATATGCTGAGCGTAGATGCTGGAGAGCCAATAACAATAATGAATGAAAGTGGATTGATAATCCGCCCACGCATTGGTGAATTTGTAAATACTGCAATGAACGCTTACGGAATTACAAACCTTGGCACACACGAAAAAAGCTTTGCTTTCGGGCAGTCAATGCAAATTAACTCAGAAGGAAAACAAAACACGGGAGCCATACAAAATGCAGTTAGGCACAAGATTGAAGAGCCTCTTCTTGAAATCCAAAGCCAAGCAGGTTATTCTGTACGTGTCACTAAGTCGCACAGCTTACAAGTGTTTGATAGCGAAGAATTTGAAATAGTATCCAGACGACCAGAAGACGTTAAAAACACTGATTATTTGATTTCAATGAATTCGGTGCCAAACAACGAAGCATTGACAAAAATAGATTTAGTTGAAAAAATAAAAGAAATGCCAGAATTGGCAAAACAAATAC
>JAUYPK010000021.1 GCA_030697615.1 Microcaldota archaeon
TAATTGGCGTAGTTCTATTTTTTGGCCAAGGTGCAAATTCAACTGGTTTATTTGTAGGCAATTTTTCAGTTGAGATAAGAGCATCCGAACAACTTACGGGGGGGTCAACTGAAAACCAAGGCGATCGTACTTTGAATGGAAACCAACCTAGCAACGGAGTTGGTTCAATAACTCTTTCGCCTTCAGTGGATTTTGAAATTAATCCGCCTGTTATTCAAGTTACTTTAATTCAAGAGCAATCTAAACGTGCTTCGTTTAACATTTCAAATATTGGTAATAAGAGTTTAACTTTTGATGTGAAGTTGAAAAACTTAACTAAGTTTATTGTGCTTAACCAGAGTAATTTCACATTTAGGCCTGGTGAAGAAAAAGAACTTAAACTTGACTTGTTTGCAGTAAATGGAGTTGTGCCTGGCATTTATACTGGTGAAGTTGTAGTTACTGGCGGTTCAATTGAAAAAAGTGCAAACGTAGTTATTCAAGTAAACGAAAAAGCGCCTCTATTTGACACTCAGGTAAAAGTACTTCAAGTGCAAAAGCAAATATTTCCAAATGGCGACTTAGCGGTTTCGGTAACGTTGAAAAACATGGCGTTGAACGAATCCTTTTTCCCACAAATCGACTTACAGCTTTTAGTCATGGACCTCAGTAAGAAGACGCTTTTTTATAGTTCAAAGGAAACTTTAGTAGTTGAAGATGAACTTGCATTGAAGCGCCAGCTCCATGTGCCGATTAGTTTGTCTCCCGGGCGATATTTAGTGGTTGCGCGCGTTGAATATTTAGGTAACGTGATTGACTCGTATGATTTGTTTGAAGTTGTGACCCCGCATGGGCTTTTAACAATTGAACAAATCACTAATTCACCTTTTGGCCGTTACTTGCCATTTGCATTGCTTGGCCTTGTAATTGGCTTAATTTTTCTATATAGGCCAAAAAGCTCATAAGTACAACGACAAACTTGCCCATGCATTTTTTTATTTATATCCGGTAAAGTACTCTATTTTAATTCGCTCTTCTGCTACGTTCAGCGTTTTCAACGTATTTGTCAAGCTGTCAACCATTCCAGGCGGGCCACAAATATAATAAGTGTCGGTATCGATGCGTGAGTGATTCTTGATAAGTTCAGCGTCAATGCGACCAACTGCACCAGTCCATTTTGCATCTCCTTCGCTAACTACGTGTACAACTTTTAGGTTTGGATTTTGCTTTTGCAAACCATCTAATTCAGCTTTAAACGGAATCTCAGATGGGTTGCGGTTACCGAACAAAAGAGTAATTGGCATGTTGAGCTTTTGTTGTGTTGCAAACTGTACCATACTTCGGATTGGTGTGATGCCAATTCCGCCGCTTAAGAAACAAACGCTTTTCGCAATTGGGTCAAGCGTAAAGTTTCCAAGCGGGCCACTTACTTTTACTTCATCGCCTTTAACTAGTGCAACAAAAGCTTTTTTGTAATCGCTGTCACTCTTTCGGGTTGCGAATTCTAGGTATTCTGTATTGGGAGCGCATGCGATGGAAAATGCGTGGTCGTCCCAAGGGCCGCCAGCGTCGGCCCCTACTGACCCCCCTGCGACCACTTGTTTTATTTTTAGTTCGACCAAAGCGTATTGCCCTGGTTTAAACGTAAATTTTTCGCCAGCTAGGTTCAGACTAATTACTTGGATAGTTGGCGTTTCCATCCACGTGTTTACGACTTTTAAAACAAGTTGAGCCATTACAATCTAAATAGCAAGTGAGTTTTTAACGCTTATTTTTTCACAGCTTCACATACGTATGCAATTCGCGTTTTGTAAACCTCTACATCGAGCCCAGTTTGCAAGCACATTTTTGTAATTTCTTCTTCGCTGTAGCTACGTGAGTAGAACTTTCCGCCAAACGCGCTTACCTCGCCATTAGATGCAGTTGCGTCTGGCAAGCCGGTTTTATGATAGTAGTCAAGCCGTTCGGGGATGCTTTCCAAATTGTAAAGTGAAAATATGATGTGGCAACTGGGTTTTGTAACTCGGGTTATTTCCTTCATTACTGGCATTGGGTCTTTCATATTGCCCAGCGTGTTGAACATGCAGTTGACTTGGTCAAAAGCATTATCTGGAAATTCAAGCCGTTTTGCATTCATGTTAAACGTCTTTACGTTGGGTAAGTGGCCTGTTTCTTTTCTACAGCGTTTGAGAACCACTTCGCTATAGTCAATGCCGATAATTTCCTTGCAATATTTGCTAATTAGGTTCAAGTGCGTGCCGAGTCCGCAGCCAACGTCAAGCACTACACTTTCTTCGTTGATGTTTTTTAGCAGTATTTCATTTTCCTTGTAGAAAAGTTCCTTTATGCCTTGCGACTGGTAAAACACGTTGCGTCCCTTTTGTAACACGTTTGCCCATCTTTCACTTAAGAAGAAATCTTCATTCATATTTAGGTATAACCTCTCATTGCACAGCAGTAATGTAGTTTCAATAACTTTATTCCACTTAATTAAACCCAATGGCGGTTTTTTTGGACGAATAGGTAAATTTATTAGGCGTTTTTGTCTATTTGTATTACTAAGCGGGGTAATTGGGATTTATATGGAGTTAAAGGAACTTGATGGTAAGGATAGGCAACTGCTATTTGAGCTTGACATGGGTTGCCGCCAGTCTTATTCTCTTTTGTCGCGTAAAATTGGGCTTAGTAAGCAGAGTGTTGAATACCGTATTCGTGGTTTGGTTGACAAGGGGATCATAAGGGGTTTTTACACTGTGTTTGACGTCTCTAAGCTTGGGTACATGTACTCGCGGTTGTTTGTACAGTTTCATGGAATTAGTCCGCCTAAGGAGCTTGAAATTGTAAATTATTTGCTTTCAATGAAGGAAGTTGGGTGGGTTATCTCTTCAGATGGGATGTGGGACTTAAATTTTGGAATATGGTCTAAAAATGTAGATGACTTGGCGCTGATTGTTGACCAATTTTTGTACAAGTATGGCTCGCTTATAAAACGCAAGGAGATTTCAATAACCACTAAAATTCACCATTTTCAAGCAAAGTTTCTACTTCCAGTGTTTCAAGAAGGTGAAGTGTTTGTAATGGAAAGCGGCGCCAAGCAATCAGTTGAACTTGATGCGCTTGACTACCGTATCTTATCAATTTTAGCTTTAGACGCTAGGGTGCCTTTGGTTACAATTGCAAAGAAGCTCAGCATTTCTTATAAAGTTATTGGGTATAGGTTAAGGCGGCTTGAGAAAAAAGGGATTATACTATGCTATAGGGCGGATATTAATTTCAACGCATTAAAGTACGGCCACTACAAAGTTTTCCTCACATTGCATAATAATTCAAAAGAACGCGAGGAGCAATTGCGCCAGTTTCTCCGTATGCATCCAAACGTGATATACGTGACAAAAGCGCTTAGTATGTCTGACTTGGAATTTGAATGTATTATTCCAACTACCGCTGACTTTTTCAGCTTAATGCGTGAACTCCGCGCTAAGTTTTTCGACGTGATTCAAGACCATTCAATTTTGATGCTCAGCGAAACCCACCAGATAAACTACTTACCAATAGAAAGCAAAACTGTACCAAGTGGACAAAATGCTTAATAGTAAAACGCGTAAATGATTTTGCCGTTAGGTACAATATTTAACTAGTTTTTACTTTTTCTGCTTTTGCTGCCAAAATCTAACTCTAATAAAAAGTTATAGCGCTTATTGCTTATATGCCGCAAACTCCAAAACCTAAACTTCCAGTGCTTAAAACTCCGAGGGCTACTTACGCGCCGCGGCAACGAGTTCCTTTAACTGATTTTCAAAGACAAGTCGCAGAACTAGCACCTCGCTTCAGAACCGCTAATGGAAAATATAATGCAAGAGACATAATCGCTGCAATTCATGGAAAAAGAAAAAG
>JAUYPK010000016.1 GCA_030697615.1 Microcaldota archaeon
CGTCCAGCTAAGCTTTCAGATGAACGCTTATCTAGTTCTAAAGCAGAGCTTCCAGTTACTATAAACTTAGTTTCTGAATTATCGTAGTGTCGCTTCAATACATCTTGCCAGCCTTTTACAAACGCAACCTCGTCCAAAACAACTAGCTTAACCCCCCTGCTTTCAAAGAATTTCACTAGCTTGTCCAGATCGTCATAAGTGGCTCCCATACTCCTGTCGAATTCAAACCAACCTACTTCAGTTGGCTTCAATTCCTGGTTAATTGTCTTTTGCATTAGTTGCCTAGCTAAAACGGATTTTCCAGTTCTCCTTAGTCCGCGAATAACTGCGATAAATTTACTACCAGCTGCTTTTTCTAACTGTAAAAATGCAGTCCTTTCCACTAACGCATCTGTTCTCGGTATTGTAATTTTGCCCCCTTCCCAGTGCCCATTTTGTGAAATTGTTTCGTTAATAAAATCCATTTTATGAACTCCTTACTTTCATAGATTGGAACAAGTATAAATAGCTTTTGCTGTTTATTTTTTCACACTATCTTCGGAAACAGCACAGCTCCTGTTTTTGTCTGCGTTCCAGCTTTTATTTTGCCCCACTTCGCGTCTTTCAATTTAGCCGCTTTCAAATCTTCCAACCCAAGTGCAGTGTAGAGTTCAGCTGTTTTTCTCGGCATGAATGGATAAAGTAGAATCGCTGTTATGCGCAGCGCTTCGCACAACTCGTACATCACTGCATCAACTTCGCTTTGCTTTCCTTCTTTTGCTAGTTTCCACGGTGCCGTGTCGTTGACGAGCTTATTTGCCCCTTTGATAATGTCCCAAACTGCTTCAAGCGAACGGTTAAACTGATAATGTTCCATTTTCTCCTCGTAAACTTTCACTTTCTCTTCCACTGTTTCTTTTAACTTGCTAGTTTTTGGCTTTGCTGGAATTTTTCCGCCGCAGTAGCGGCTCAACATGACTAGCGTGCGGTTTGCTAAGTTGCCAAATTCATCTGCTAACTCTCCATTGTAGCGGCTGTCAAAAGATTTTTGCGAATAGTCTCCGTCGTCGCCAAAAGTGTTCTCACGTAATAGGAAATAGCGGAATGCGTCGCTGCCATATTTCTTGATAACTTCCCTTGGTTCAACGTAGTTTCCAGTACTCTTGCTCATTTTTTGTCCTTCTATTGTCCACCAGCCGTGAGCGTAAACTTTCTTCGGCACTTCTAAACCAGCTGCCATTAACATTGCTGGCCAGTAAACTGCGTGGAACTTAGCAATCTCCTTTCCAACAAGGTGGACGTCAGCAGGCCAATATTTTCCAGCTGTTTTCGCCGTTTTGCCATCATAACCAATAGCAGTTAAGTAGTTGAACAGCGCGTCGAACCAAACGTAAATTGTATGCGATTTGTCAAACGGAACTGGAATTCCCCACTTTACGCTTTTGCGAGTTACGCTTAAATCACGCAGTTCATCTTTAAAGAAGTTATACGATTCATGCCACCTGCTTTGCGGTTCAACGAAGTTTTTATTCGCTTCAAATAGTTTCAACAGCTGTGGTTTGAAAGAAGAGAGTTTGAAGAAGTAAGTCTCTTCTTTTTCTTTTTGTACCGCTCGCCCGCAATCTGGACATTTCCCGTCAACAAGTTGGCCGTCGGTTAGGAAGGTTTCATCTGGAACGCAGTACCACCCTTCATAGTTGCCTTTGTAGATAAAGCCAGCGTCGTAAACTTTCTGAAAAACGTTTTGAACAGCTTTTTCGTGGTAATCGTCAGTTGTACGAATGAACTTATCATATTCAATATCCAACTCTACCCACAGCGACTTAAATTCGTCCACAAGTTCGTCGACGAACTGCTTCGGCGTCTTGCCAGCTTCCTTCGCTGCCTTCTCAACTTTTTGACCGTGTTCATCTGTGCCTGTTACAAAGTAAACGTCGTAGCCTTGTAGTTTCTTGAACCTAGCAATTACGTCGGCGGCTATTGTAGTGTAGGCGTGGCCTAAGTGGGGCGGGCCGTTCGTGTAGTAAATTGGAGTAGTTACGTAAAAGGTTTTCATAGTGCAATCTATATAGAATAGAAGCATATGCGGATTTAAAACAATATTTCTTTAAACCTTGCCTTTCAATTTATAACTATGGAAAGAACTGTTGAAAAACTTGCAAAGGCGCTTCGCGGCTATGAAGTGCTGGTTTACAGAAACAAGCCGCCAGAAGGTGTAGCTGAACATTTACACACAATATCCCGCGAGAGCGGTGACAAGTTAACTAGCAAAGCTTTTGGACATCACTTTGAACCAGGAAAAGCAGCAAATCCAATTGTACTAGTAGTTCGTCCAAAAGACGGAGTTGTTATGCCGAGCCATGTGGATGGAGTGTTTCGAGATTTAAAAAAAGCAGAGGGTATACTCCGCGAAAATAAAATCAGGGCGCTTTGTACATCTATTCCAAATGCGGATTATTTACTCATTTCACTCAATAGAAAAAGTTTGGTTGGCTGGCTTGGAAAGCGAGGCAAATTTACACGCCTCTTGAAAGAAAAACTCCACGGGGTACCAAAATGAACAACGTGCCAAGAATTGGAGTTGGTGTGTTTGTCCGCAATACTAGCGGCGAAATTCTACTGCAAAAAAGAACCGGCGCACACGGCGCAAACACTTGGTCACTACCAGGCGGACACTTGGAGTTCAACGAAAGTATTGAAAACTGCGCCAAGCGGGAAGCAATGGAAGAATTTAATGTGGAGATAAAAAACGTAAAGGTACTTGGCATAACTGAAGACATAATGTTGGAAGAGAATAAGCACTACGTTACAATTTTCGTCGACTCGGAGCTTGCAAGTGGCAGCGAACCAAAGATAATGGAACCGGACAAAACGCTGGAAATGACATGGGTTTCAAACGAAGAGCTCAAAAGCGGAAAATACCTTCCGATGTTTATGCCGTTGAAAAACTTCCTAGAGGGAAAAAAGTACCCGAAGTGATTTTGAATGATTTTTGAAGAACATTATCATCCTAATAAAGCTGTGCGAAAAGAAGCGCATGGTGCTTTTGATGTTTACTACTTTAACAATGGAGCTTCACTTACTGTTCGTAGAAAACATACCGGTGTTTTATTTTCTCCAGGAAAGTTAACCTATCGGCCAATACATACTGCTGAGGGAGAGCACTCTCGGATTTTAGACGCTTATGAAGGGGACAAAATTCACTTTTTGGTTCGGATAGAAAGTCGTCAGCATTTTGCTCCCACGTATGATGGTTTGTTGCATCATTATAGTAAACTCTATGCGGCTAGAGTAAGAATAGAGGCGCCAGTAGCGTGGCTAAACGAGTCTCTATCAAATCGCAAGAATGCTATTATTGTTACAAAGTATCGTAAGACCTGGACTCCGCTTTATAATAAATTACTTCAAATCCGGGATTCAATTGGCGGGGAAACTTCAATTCACCAAAGGCGTAAAAAAATACGCGGCATTTTCGAAAAGGTTTTTTACGAACTAGGCAAAATGCACGGTGCAGGAGTAAGGCACGGCCATCCGCATGATAACAATATTTTAGTAGATGGCGATGGAAATGTCGCTTTCACTGATCCAAAACTACTTGGTGACGTTAATGATGTACCCAAAAACATACCTTTGGGTTTAGGAAGAAAACTTGAATTTTTTCCGTCACACGGCAAAGGTGCAGATGCTGATTTATCGCGGTTGACTGGAATAATTAATTCCCGTCGTTTAGAAAACTGGTTGAATTGGTCAGAGCTTGGCAAAGCATATGAAAAAGGAGTTGCGCTTGGAAAAAAGCGCACTGCACATTTGCAGTAGTGCATTCTTAGAAACTTCCATTTATGTAGACTATTTTTGCGGGTTCAAATCCATTGTACCTGCTTGCCAAGCCGTTTGTATAAGTTCCAGCTTGCGGTACTAAAATTAAGTCGCCGATTTCTAGTTCAGGTAGCCATTCTTCTTTTGAAATCACATCGTAAGAATCACAAGTTGGCCCTGCTAAGACGCTGAGTTTCTTCGCACCACGCCTACTTGTCAAATAGTCAAATTTCCAACCAGAAAAGTGAATATCAGAAAGGGAATTTGTAGTCCCATCATCTAAATAGTACCACATTGTGCCGCCGCGGTTAGCCTTTCCAATAACTTTAGTGATAAGCGTTCCAGCGTCTTTTACAAGGAAACGGCCAGGCTCTGCAATTAGTTCAACGCCGCTGTCCTTTGGAAATTCCTCGTCCAGTACTTCATAGATTTCGCCAAGCATCTTCGAGCTATCATGATCCTCATCTCCCAAAGGAGGGTAGCCGCCACCAATGTCCAAACAGTCCAGCTTAATGCCCTCTTTTTTAGCTTCTTTGAAAATCTTTTTACTCTGCCTAATTGCCGCAATGTAATCCGCTGCACCAAGCGTATGCGAACCAGCGTTGAAAGTCAAGCCAGTTGGGCTTAACCCTAGTTTTTTAGCTTTTAATAACAACCTAATCGCGTGTTTTGGATCAGCGCCAAATTTGCTTGATAGTTTATAAACTGCATTTGCATTAGACGCAGTTACCCTAAGCACAACTTCGCTTTCCGGTGCATACCGTGCAAGTTTCTTCAACTCAGCGTCGCTGTCGTACACGAACCACTCTACGCCTACGTTATACGCGCGTACAATGTCTTGTTCAAGCTTAACTGGATTAGAGTAAATCAACTTAGTTGCATCTACTCCTATAGAAAGTAGGTATTCAATTTCGCCGAACGACGCCACGTCAAAATTTGAACCAAGGTTGCGTAGAATGTTCAAAACTCCCTTATGCCCATTTGCCTTTACCGCGTAGTGCACTTCTACACGTGGCATTTGTTTCTTAAACGCATTGTAGTTGTACTTAATGCGCTTTTCACTAATCGCAATGACGGGCGTGCCGTGTTTAGCCGCTATTTTTTTAGCTGTTCTGAAATCCAACAACATTTTTTTCGTTAACTCGCCTTTGTGTTTTTTTATACGCTCGCGTTTGTTTTTCCTAATTAAAAAAAGTTTTTCTACGCTACAGCTTTGTGTCCAATTGTTTAAATACATTTGCAACCAAATTCCTTTCATGGTAGACTACTCAAAAATTTCAAACAAAGAACAAAACGTCAAAGTGGCGGTGCTCCAGCTAAGTTGCGTAGCAGAAGTGAAGAAAAACATGGCAAATGCATTGAAGTTAGTTAGCGAAGCGGCTGACAAAGGAGCGCAAATTGTCTGCCTGCCAGAATTGTACCGTTCCCTCTATTTTCCGCAGGAAGAGAGCCATAAGAATTTTGAACTCTCTGAATCAATCCCAGGCGCAAGTACAGATGCGTTTGCAAAACTGGCAAAGGAAAAAAAAGTTGTAGTCATTGTGCCAATCTTCGAAAAGCGGACGCAAGGCTTACATCACAATTCCGCAGTTGTGATAAATGCAGATGGGAAAGTGCTTGGAAATTACCGCAAAATGCACATTCCGGACGATCCTTGTTTTTACGAGAAGTTCTACTTTGCTCCAGGCGATACTGGGTTTAAGGTGTTTGACACTGCGTACGGTAAGGTAAGTGTATTAATCTGTTGGGATCAGTGGTATCCAGAAGCTGCACGTGTATGCGCGTTGAAAGGAGCGCAGTTTATTTTCTACCCAACTGCAATCGGCTGGCACAAATCTGAGACAAAAGAAAACCGCAGCGCCCAGTTATCAAGTTGGCAAATAATTCAACGTAGCCATGCAATTGCAAACGGCGTTTTTGTATGTGTGTCGAACCGCTTTGGAAAAGAAGGCGACCTCACATTTTGGGGCAATTCTTTCATCGCAGCTCCAAACGGTACCGTAGTTGCAAGTGGAAGTCAAGATAAAGAAGAGATACTCATTTCAAGCTGCAACTTATCAGACATTGACTCGCAGCGCGAAGGGTGGCCGTTTCTACGCGACCGAAGAATAGACACTTATGCTGACGTGTTGAAGCGGTTCGCTGACGAATAACCGAATATAAAACAAAATAAAAAACGAAAAGTGAAAAATTAAACTGTGAAAACGCCTGCTGAACTTGGTTACTACATGCCTCCAGAATGGAGTGTGCAAGAGGCCACTTGGTTAGCTTGGCCAATAAATGAACTAACGTGGCCAGAAAGGGTTCAAAAAATACAGCGAACATACGTTGAAGTCATTAAACACATTGTAACTGGTCAAAACGTGCATTTGCTTGTGAGAAGTGAAAAGGAAAAAAGCGAAGTTAGGAAAAAGCTGGAAGAAAATAAAGTCAACGTTGACAAGGTGAAATTCTTTATAGTTCCTTACCGCGACTCGTGGCTACGTGACACTGGCCCAAACTTTTTACTATCCCGTGATGGCAAGCGGTTGGCAATAAACCACTGGCAATTCAACGCATGGGGAAACAAATACGTAGACGACGAAGACCCGCTCCACGAAGACAACGCCATTCCGGAGGAAATCAACAAACTACTTGAGCTTCTATTCTTCGAACCCGGAATTGTAATGGAAGGCGGAGCAATTGATACAAACGGCTCAATCATTTTGACAACCGAACAGTGCCTTTTGAACAAGAACCGCAACCCGCATCTTTCAAAAGTGGAAATTGAAATCTATTTGAAAAATTACTATGGCGTGAAGAAAATAATTTGGCTTAAAGACGGAATTGAAGGCGATGATACCGACGGCCATGTTGATGACATCTGCCGCTTTGTAAGTGAAGATACGATTGTATGCTGCGTCGAAGCGGACAAAAATCACCCTAACTACGCTGCGTTGAAGGAGAACTTTGAAATTTTGCAAAACTCCACAGACGCAAGCGGTAAGAAATTTAAGGTGATTCCGCTCCCAATGCCGCGAAAAGTTACAACTGACGACGGTACGCCGCTTCCAGCAAGCTACGCTAACTTTCTAATTACAAATGCTGTTGTGTTAATGCCAACGTTTGGCGGCGAAAACGACGAAAAAGCGTTGAAAATCTTGAAAAGTTGTTTTCCAAACCGAGAAGTTGTTGGCATTCAGTGTAACGATGTAGTGTGGGGCATGGGAACACTACACTGCC
>JAUYPK010000019.1 GCA_030697615.1 Microcaldota archaeon
CAATTAACTGGTCACCAACTCCAGTTCCCATTAAGGCGATGATGCCAGCCATTGCTGCCAAGTCAATTGTACCAATTTTTCCAATAATCGCGGTTAAAATAAGGATTTCAAACGCGTTGATAATTACAATTGGAACACTGAGTTTAATGTCGCCGTATCGAAGCATGACGAGTACAGCAACTACAATTATGCCAAGGATAACTGCGATTAAGCTGTAAAACAGAAAGTTTTGCCCAAGAGAAGGTTCAATTGAAAAAGAGCTTCCGACTAATGCGCTTACTGGTAATTTGCCGCCGGTTATGACGCTTTTTAATTGTTTAACTTGTGCCAATGCATATGCTTCTTGTTCTTGTGGAGTTGAGCCAATAGCTGTGCCTGTAATTGAATAAAATTGTGAAGCTATGCCGCTTGCAAGTCCTTCTGAAAGCAGTGGTGCTGAGAGGAGTCCAATTGCCTTCCATTCATTTATCTCGCCTTGCTGTACATCTGGACTGATGTCAACCGCGTTTTTAACTATTATTTTCTTTGAAGTGTTTTGAAGAGTTGAAAAACCGAGTTGGCCGAGTTTTCCTTCCAATGTTTTAAAGTTGGATTCGCTTATGATCACTTTGCTTTTGTTCGCAAGTGCTGCTGCCTGCTGCTGTGCCGAGTTGTTAATTTCATCTGTGAAAATAAGCGCGATGTTGTCCCCGTCTTTTACAAGGCTGTCGCTTACTTGTTTTTGAGTTGCACTGCCGAGTTCGCTTCGCGAAAGAATAATTGCCGCGTTTTCAGGTCTATCTAGAAACATGTAAACGGGGTACTGAGATTTTCCAAGGCTAGCTTTGCCAAATAAATCTGCACCGCCTTTTGTAACCGTGAAGCTAAGAGACCATTGGTTTGTACGCGTAGTTGAAGGAGTTTGTTCGCCGTTTGGCCCGCCAACTGCAATTACGTTTTCGCCGTTAACCGCTTGCTTGCCGTCAATAATAGCTTCAAACCGGCCTTGCTCTTGCAAGATCTTCTTTACACTTGCAATGCTGCTTTCACCAGCGCGTGGAATTTCAACAAGCACTTCCCTGTCTCCAACTGGGCGTACAATTGCTTGGGATAACCCGAAACTGCTAATGCGCGTCTTGAGCGTTTCAACAACTGAATCCATTGTGTTTGTATCAATGCTTTTTTCAAGTGTAACTGGGATGCGTACTCCGCCGACAAATTCAAGTCCAAGTTTAGCGTCTAAAGTGTATGGATTTGCATCTGAGAGAAACAAGGCAAAAACTGACAAAAGCACAGCTACTAAAACGATTTGAACCTTGAAACTTTTCAAAACATTTCCATAGTTCATTTTATTTTTTTTACCCCTAAATTTTCTTCGCTTCTTGGCTTTCAGCGTATTTAAGTACGAACACTGCATTTGCGCCCCAAGTTGCGGCGAAGTCAACAATGCTTCCAATAACCGCCACTAGCCCAAGTTGGTAGTAAACTGGAATTTGTAAGTAAAGCCCTGTAAGTGTAAGTACTCCAAATGCACCAATTGAAGTTAAGTTCATCAACGCGCCTGTCTTAAACGCGCCGTAAGCACGTTCATTTGCCGTGCCTTCCTTCCTCTTTAAAACACGCATCGTAAGCATAACGTCAGTGTCAAGAGAAAATCCGATTAACATAAGTAAACCTGCAATTGAAGCAAGCGAAAGCGGGATGTTAAATAAACTCATTGCACCCAACGTAACTACGATGTCAACAACTGCTCCGGATATAACCGCAATGCTTGGGACAATGCTTCTGAACAAAATTAAAACAACCAACGCGGCAAGTATAAATGAATAAAGAAGAATCCCTTGTGCCTTTTCAAGGAAAAACTTACTCAAAGACGGCCCAACTTCCCTAAAAGAATGTCCGGTTACATTTACCGCGCTTTTGACTGCTGTAATTATACCTTCGCGGTAAGCGTCTTGGCTATTTCCATAAACTTCAACTACTTTTCTTACACTTACGTGGCCATCGGTTCCAACGTAGCTAGAGTTAAGCTGTTCCAAAACTTGGGTAGATTGGGTTAAAATCTCCGCGTTTAAAGCAGATTGTTTTTGGTTCAACGTTTTTATCTCGTCGACATTTTCAGTTAAACTAGCGTTTACTTCAAGTTCACGTAGTTGCGAGTCTTTTGACTGGAGTGCCTTTACTTTGTCCTCTACACTTGCAAGAAGTGCGTTGTTTTCAATCTCTATTTCTACTCCTATGCCGTTTGGCCCTTGGAAAGTTCGAATATTAGCAACAGGAGCAACGCTTTCAATCGATTTTTGTAAAGCATCTACGTTAACACTGCCACTAGTTTGAACATTGAGCAAAATTCCACCGCGTAGGTCAACCCCTTGTGGAATTCCTTTGAAGAAAATTAAACCAAGCGCCAAAATGAACAGCACAGTTGGCACTATTGCTAAGTACTTGTAGTTCTTCGAAGAGTATGGATTCGGTAAATTCATCTATTAATCACAAAGGAAAAAACTGTAAAAAACAGCTATCTAAAAAAGCAACTCCAACTTTATTAACTCTTAGCCATGCCTTTCTTTTTCGTAAAAAGAAAGGCCAGGCGTGGCCAAAGAAAAAAAGCACCACGTGTAGCACCAAAAGAAACTACTTTTATTCTTATCATCCCTATTTCTAAACAATGCAGGGGTGGCTGAGCCTGGTCAAAAGCGCGGGACTTAAGCGAGATCCCTTTTCTTGGAAGAAAAGGTCTCTCGATGCCCCAAAAGAACTGGTGGCAAGAAATCCCGTCTCTTAGGAGTTCGCCGGTTCAAATGGGCTTTTCTTTTTGTAAAAAGAAAAGACCCTGGGAAAAGAAAAACTTCTTTCCTTTGAAAATCCGGCCTCCTGCATTTAAGATTCATAGCCGAAGTAGCAAAGAAGTAACGTCGTGTTTCTTTTTTGGCGCCATCAGCACAAGCTCGCTAGCTTGTGTCTGAGTCACAAAGCTTCGCTTTGTGCTCACGCCTGGCACCTTTTTTCTTTTTGAAAGAAAA
>JAUYPK010000022.1 GCA_030697615.1 Microcaldota archaeon
AAACGCTTTGGCTGACCGCGCTGAAGGAAAGGACATTTACGACGTAGCTATGTCAATTGATAGCACTACTCATTTGGATAAGTCTGTCAAGAAAGCGCTTGAAAGCGAAGGGAAGAACTTGTCGGTGAAGGAATTTTTTGATAAATGCGTTAAAAAACTCGAGGGAGTAGATGCAAAGTACGTGCGTAACGTGACCAACCCGATTATTCCAATTTCACAGCGGCCGCGAGACTGGAAAATATTAATTGATACACTGGCACAAAAACTTAAGACGTTATAGCTGTCGAATTCGTTGCTTAGGTTATTTTTCAGCTTTTGGTTTTCTTCTTAGGAATGCCAATAGCACTCCTTTATTTTCATCTATTACTGGATGGATGTCCATTTTTTGCCATAGCCTAGCATATCGCTGTGCTAGCTTTTCGTTTTCAAGGAACTTTTTAACCAAGTGAGCGTGGCCAGAGCCCATGACTGCAATGATGTTACTGTGAGGCGAGTTGCGTAGCGTTGTAGCCATTGCAGCGCTTCGCGCTATTACGAGATATTTAACTGCGGTTTGCCCGTCTTCATCTAGTATTTTTGCATCTTCAAGAATTCGCCGCCAATTTTTTTCGTCAATAGGTGAAGTCTTTTTACTCATCTTGGCGCCTGGCGCGATTTGTTCCATTTTCCACCATAGCCCCTTGTTTATCCAGCGGGCTAGTCTACGATCTTCTTTGCTTTCCAGCGGAACCGCGTTTTGAATCAAATGTTGCGGGAGAAAGGCTTCGTTACACGCTTCTGAATATACTTTAGATTCGGCTTGTGCCGCTGCTCGCTTTGTAATAATTTGCCGTGTTCTTTTACTAAGCGGCCAATTATCCATTGTGCTTCCGTGATGGATGCCTAGGATCTTAATGCGCCTATCGCCAATTTTAACGTCGTATTCAAGGTGAGTTCGGCGCGGCATTTTTCAATCACTTAGCATCTTTGCTTTTCTTGTTTTAATACGCTTCGTCGTGATGGCAGTACTTCAATAGCTTAACTGTGTTGGATTCTTCAATTATTTCGTAGGTCAATACAAAAGAGCTCATTATGTGTACTCTTCTTTTTCCTTTCAAAACGTTTCCAAGCGGCTTGAAGTGATGCGGGTTTTCTAGAATTTGTTTGACTTTCTTTTCAAGCGCCTCTTTTTCCGGCTTGTTCTTAGCAGTGCGTTTCTTAATCTGCTCTTGACAAGAAGGAGCAACTTCTAAAGCGTAAGTCATGCAAACAACTCATCAACGCTGGATAATTTCTTGGACTTTTCCTTGCTTGCCTTTTCAATAGAAGTGATAAAATTTTGTTTCAATCGTTTTTCGTCAACTGGGTGCCAGTCGTTTTCGTCCATCCATTGCAATTCAGATTCCGCGAAAGGTTCTTTGTCAATATATTTGCGCAGTATCTCGAGTTTCATCATTTTGCCAGCTCGTTCTTCCATTGCATTTCTAGCTATGGCTGTCCA
This sequence comes from Microcaldota archaeon, assembly GCA_030697615.1. Taxonomy (GTDB): domain Archaea; phylum Micrarchaeota; class Micrarchaeia; order Norongarragalinales; family UBA8480; genus JAHFHC01. The sequence continues at coordinate 1,481 of JAUYPK010000022.1, forward strand.
CTTTACTTCGGGGTGGCTTTTGACAAGCTGTTCTAATTCTCCAGAAACTGACAAGGTAATATTCATTCTAAATCACTCTCACATAATTATGTGAATCACATATTTAAATAGTTTATGGTGTGGCTTTTTCCCACAACCTGCGGTAACGTTCGCGGAGCTTTGGGTTCTCGAGGAACTTTTTCACAAGCGGCGCGTGGTCTGCACCCATAACTACTATTATACTTTTGTGTGGTGATGAGGCTATTATTTGAGCCATATTCAATTCTCGCTTTGTATTGGATCTTGCAACTATTTTATGCATCTCATCAACGTCTATGCCCTCCTTTTTGGCGCTTTCTCTCACTGCATGAATTAGCTCAGTTCTTCTTTTTTTGTCCTCTGTTTTTGGATTTATTTCTGTTCGTTCTTTCATTAAATCCCGATATACTTCTGGCGAGTGGCTTTGTAACAATCTCATCATATATCGCCATTCCAAGTGGGCGTATTTATCTCCTAGCTCGCCTATTGTTGTTGCGCCTTTAACAAGTTCTGCAGGTAGAAAACAGTCATTTGCTCCCTCTGCATATATAGCACTTCCTGGTTGTTTCCGTGCACGTTCTGAAATTATTTCTGCTGTTTTTTTATTTAATTCTTTCCATGGTTGGCCGTGGTTAATTCCTAGTATTTTTATGTTTTTGTCGCCAACTTGTACATCGTATTCCAAATGAGTTTTGCCAGGCATTGCTTTTTCACACCGTCAGCATCTTCGCTTTTTTCAAGGCTTGTAAGTTTTTGCTTCGCGTTAGGAACATTGCGATTTTCAGTTCAGTTTCCCACTTTTCAATCTCTTTCTTTACGCCTTCCATTCCAGCAGCGTTTTGCGCTTTGAGGAATGGAGACGCTCCGCCTGCTAGGGTTGCGCCGAGACGGATTGCTTTTGCCACGTGTAAACCGTTGCGGACTCCGCCACTGGCAATGAGTGGAAGTTTTACTGTTTTCGCAGCTTCTTGTAGCGCGGTTACTGTTGGCACTCCCCAGTTCCAGTAGAGGTTTCCAGCATCTGCGCCTTTGCGGTGAACTTCAATTCCAGCCCAAGATGTGCCGCCGGTTCCGCTTACGTCAATTGCAGCAACGCCCGCGCGTTCAAGCTCCTTGCAAACCTCGGCGTTTATCCCAGCGCCTACTTCTTTTGCAATTACCGGAACATCTAATTTTTCGCATGTTTTTTCAATCGCTGCAAGTACGCCTTTCCAGTTTCGGTCGCCTTCTGGCTGTACAATTTCTTGCAATGGGTTCAAGTGAATGCACAGTGCGTCTGCTTCAATTGAGGAAACCATTGACTCAATTTTTTCAAACGGATACTTTGTAAGTTGGTACCCGCCTACGTTGCCGCAGAGGAAAACCTTAGGCGCAACATCTTTAACCTTAAATGTACGGCATAATTCTGGCTTTTCAATCATTGC
>JAUYPK010000084.1 GCA_030697615.1 Microcaldota archaeon
AAATGGAATTCCCTTGTCAAGCACGAAATTGTCATCGCCTGGAATCATGCGATTTATTTCGCTAACGCCTTCTGCGAATAGGTTAGCTAATGTCTTGCCCGAACCACTTAAATCCACTCCAGTTAAAACCAAGTAACGCAACGACTTGTTGGCAAGGCAGTTTAAAATCAGTGAATTGATCACTTGGTGGCAGGAGTAAAGCTGACCAATTACAGTATAATTTTCGTTTGAAACCTTTGTCGCAACTAGCTCTTTGCGCGTCCATAATACACAAACTCCAATGCCCTTATCGCTACGTCCATACAAAAGCTGTTCCATAAATAAAACCGCCCGAAAAACCATATTATTCCACATTACAAGTAACAACAGGGTAACTATTTTTAAGCTAAAGTTACGTTAACGTAACATGATAGGCAATTTTGACGTTTCTTGTTTCAAGCCAGTTTCTTATGAATTGCGGCTGGCAAGTGTAGCTACGCTGCTTGAAAGCGATAAAGATGTGTCGGATTTGCGCGATGAGCAACTACCGTTTGTTTTGAAAAGCAGCGAGTATGTGCTTGGCAAAAGTGTAGAAAGTTTGAAGATGCCGCAAAACATGCTCGGGCTACTTGTACCTACTAGTTTTGCAATTCGAATTGGCTTAGCTATTAACAGTGGCAAAATTGACCCCACTTTTAGTGGCAACGTAAGTTTTGGCATCCAGAATCTCACAAAGCGCAGCATAACTTTGAAAAAAGACACGCGTTTGGTTCACTTGATGATATCTGAATTTAAGGGCGAAACTATTCCACTGGAAAGTAAATACTTCGGGGGCACACTGTAAAAAATGTTTTTAGGGTATTCTGAAATTTTTGGACGCGCGGCTGGGTTGAAGAAAAATGTACAGAATTGGTTTATTGTACTTAGCCGCAACGAGCCAAGCAGCCTACGGTTAAAAGCGCTGGAAAGCCTTGCAAGGTTAGAGCGATCAACTATTTCCAATGTGTTAAAACAATTAAAGGAAAACCGAACCGGCGGCACGTACCTTTCGGTAGCTGCGTTTTTCAATAAACTAGAAAACGAAAACGTCCTGATGAAAGAAGAAGTTGGACGGCGGACTTACTGGCAGTTCTCGCATGATGCGGAGGATTTGAAAAAGTACCTCTTGATAACCGGCACAGGTAAATGGATGCAAAACAAGTAAAAACTCTTGCGGCGTTATACAAACTACGATATGGACATCAATACTAAAGTTGAACTTAACAACGGAGTTGAAATTCCGGTGTTAGGACTGGGCGTTTATAAATCTCCGCCTGGAAAAGAAACAGAACAAGCCGTGCTCGACGCGCTGGAAAACGGATACCGTCACATTGACACAGCTGCATATTATAGAAATGAAAAAGACGTTGGAAACGCAGTTAAGAAAAGCGGAATACCGCGCGAAGAAATTTTTATCACGACTAAGCTCCGTAACGAGGATCATGGCAATGTTGAAAAGGCGTTTGAGAATAGCTTGAAAAACTTAGCGATGGACTACGTTGACTTGTACTTGATCCATTGGCCGGTTGAAAAACTCCGCGGCAAAACATGGAAGCAAATGGTGAAAATCTACGACGCTGGCAAATGCAAAGCAATCGGCGTAAGCAACTATACAATTTCACATTTGCGCGAACTCATCAGCGAAACCGGCACATTGCCAGCAGTTAACCAAGTTGAATTTAGCCCCTACTTATATCAAAAAGAGTTGCTGGATTATTGCATTGAAGAAGACGTACAAGTTGAAGCATATAGCCCGCTCACAAGGGGAAAAAAGCTCAGCGACCCAAAACTAGTGGAAATAGCACAGAAGTACAGCAAAACGCCAGCGCAAGTTTTGATAAAATGGAGTTTACAGCACGATTTAGTTGTACTGCCAAAATCAATAACCAAAGAAAGAATAAAAGAAAATAGCGACGTTTTCAACTTTTCGATTTCTCCAGATGACATGGAAACAATGAACAATTTCAACGAAAACTTCAGAACATGCTGGGATCCGACTAAAGTGTCATAACTTATTTCACGGGTTAAGCATCCATACGCTGTAGTTCAAAAGCGCTGCAAAACTAACCCACGCTAGGTACGGCGCTAGTAAATACGCCGCTGTTTTGGAAACCTTGCAAAATTCAACTATTGTCCAGATAATCGCTGCAATGAGCAGGAGTATATTGATAAAAGCGTAGAACGGCGAGTGAAAGCCAAAAAACACAATTGACCACGAGGCGTTTAGTACAAGTTGAACTGCAAATGCTTTGATTGCATTTCCAACGTTTTTTGTTTCCAAACCTTTTGTCCACACTAAGTAAAGTGCAATTCCCATCAAAGCGTAGAGAATCGTCCACACTGGAGCAAAAACCCAGTTGGGTGGGGAAAATAAAGGCTTTTGCAACGTAGCGTACCAAGTTGAAATGGAAGAAATTGTAAAAATGGAGCCGATAATTCCCGCAAGTTCACAAACTAAAATGCAAAAAACAAGCTTCTTTGAATCAAAATCAAAAGCCATGATACGGTACCTATTTACGCTTCTTTGCTTTTGGCGGAGTAAGCATCTCTTTGGTTATCTTTTCACTTGCACCTGCGCGTTTTTCAAAGCCCCAAACGAACAAAATAAGTGCCAATAGGTAAACCCCGGCGGGGAAATCCCCCACAATATCCAAAACAAAGAAAAGCAAGTGGCTGACTGTTATTAAAATTATTCCAACGTAGAAAATCATGGAAATAGCCCAATCCCAACGCGTCTTGCCTTGGTTTTTCTGCACAAAAAGCATAACTGAATAGCCAAGTGCATAGAGCAATACAAGCACGCTGACAACAATAGTTAGCAACTCAACTATTCCATTACCAATTAAATGCGACATTCAAAAATTACCTTATAAGAAAAAAACACTCCGCACATTTAAAGCAATAGGTTTATGGCAAACAAATACCGCTTTAAGGCTTTGGCGTTTAAAGTTTAACATGACCAAGGTTGCTTTAAGTGAACTTGACAAAAAATTGGAGAAACTAGCTAGCAGCAAAGTGTCATCTAGCAAAGCACACATCTTAGTAGCTAATTGTAAAGACGAACTAAATGAATGGGTTAAGAAACAAAAAATAAAACGGAGGA
>JAUYPK010000094.1 GCA_030697615.1 Microcaldota archaeon
CCCTCCCTCATTTTTAGTCATGATCCAAAAGCTGAAAATGGTCAACTGGAAGAGCCACGCCACCACTGAAATGCACTTTTCCCCTGCTACTAACTTGCTAATTGGAACAATGGGATCTGGCAAAACCAGTTGTCTAGATGCAATTTGCTTTGCCTTTTTTGGCAGCTTTCCGTCGCTGAAAAGCAGGCAGGTGAATTTAGCTGACGTTATAATGTCGCGGCCAGATAAGCGAACCAATGCCTTGGTAGAAGTTACGTTTATAACAAATGGAAAAACATACTGCGTTACGCGTACTGTTTCGCAAAAAGGAAGCGAAGCTTTTCTACGCTGCGATGGCGCGTTGCTGGAAGGGCCACAGCCAATCCGCACAACCGAAGCCGTTACGAGATTGTTAAAAGTTGACTACGACACCTTTGCAAGGGTGATCTACGGCGAACAAAACAAACTCGACTATTTTCTAACTTTGCCAAAAGGAAGTAGAAAAGCGCAGCTTGACGACGTGCTTGGAATTTCGCTTTTTGAAAAAGTGCGGATAAATTGCAATTCAGTTATATCAAAACTAAAAGCTGAAAAAACCAGTCTCGAAGCTTTTCTATCCGGGGTAAATGTTGAAAATATTGAAACGGAAATAAACTCGTTGAAAAAGTCCCTACAAGTTGCAACTGAGAAAAAAAACACTTTACAAACATCCTCGTTTTCTTTGACGAATGAGTTTGAAACAGTTAAGAAGAACCTAGAGTCGCTTGAAGAGTTGAAAAAAATAAACGAAGAACTCTCGCTACAGTTAGTAAAAACGCAAACCGAAGCAAATTCACTTCATTCAAGCGCAGTTTCAATAATGCCACAATCAATAGCTGTGCTTAGCAGGGAACAATGCACTTCCCTTTTGGAACAGTGTTCGCGTTCCATCCAGGAAAGAACCGACTTGGAACAAACCGCTAATGAGCTTAACAAAAATATGCAACGTTTCGAAGGAGAAGCACTTGCAGTAACCCAGCTAATTGAGCAATTTCCAATTGAAAGACTTACTAGTGAAATATCCGCCCTTTCAGATGCTGCAAAACAACTTGAAACCGCCTCAGCAGAGTTTCTTGAAGCGGCGAAAAAAGAAAGCACGCTTAAGTCAACAATTGCAACTTCACAATCTCAACTAGCTTCTGCTAATGTTGAAGCGGGAGCGCTTTCAAAAAAACTTTCACAGCTTGCCATTTTTCAAAGTGATTATTCTTCTGTGCAAGTGCTTGAAGAAAAAGTAAAAGACAAACGTACTGAATCTTTGAAAATTGAGCGCATAACCGCCACTAAGCTCGAAGTGATCTCAGCACTTGAGAAATCACTTTCACTACTACAAAAGCAACATGCGCTTTGCCCAACATGCGACCAAGCCATTCCGCTAGATTCGCTTCATAACATAATAGCTACCAAGCAAGCTAGTTTAGAAAAAGAAAAATTTGAATTGTCACAAACAAGTGCAAATCTACAAACGCTAACAAAAGATTTAACCACTATGGGTACCGTGCTTTCAAAATGGGTAGAGTTACTTCCACTTACATCTAGGTATGAAAGTTTACAGCAACAGCAAGGCGAGTTGCAAAAGTCGCTTTTCAGTGCAAGGGAAGAGTTAGCGCTTGTTTCAGTGCAAATGAATTCAAGTAAGGAAAAAGTGGATGAATTGAAAAAGAAAACCGGCCATTTAGCTGCATTGAAGCAAAACTTGCTCCAGGCTGAAAAGGCAACTGAAAAACTTACTCAAATCGAGACTCAGCTGAATATGTTAAAGGAACAGTTGGCAAAGAAGAACTTGGCGCTTTCAACTTTTGAACCAAAGGAAAAAATTGAAAACAAACTAGCAGAGGCGCGAGCTGGTTTAAAGGCGTTTGAGTTATTTGAAAAAACCGAAGCGCTTAAAATAAAGTCAATTGAATTAAGTGATAAATTGTCACACTTGCAATTCAACGAAGTCACCCTTGTAAATTTACGCAATGGGTTTTCGTCGATTTCTTCGAATTTGCAGTCAACAAAAGTTTCGCTGGAACATGTTAATGAAGAACTTCGAGAAAAAACTGACTTGACTGCTAAGTTGGAGGTTCAATTTGCTAAACTTTCAAATGTGAAGAAGAGCTCAAGTGATTTGGAACGGAAAGTTCACGAATTGGCAATTTTCCAAAATAGTTTAGTTGAAACACAGGGTGAACTTCGCATAGAGTTCATATCTGCTGTTAATGAGGCAATGCATGAAGTGTGGAAAAATATCTACCCTTACGGCGACTATTCTTCGTGTAGGATAGTGGCGAGTGAAGAGGACTACGCGTTGGAAGTGCTCTCTTCAGATGGATGGAAGCCAATTGAGCAATGTAGTGGCGGGGAAAAAACTTCAGCTGCATTAGCACTTAGAGTATCGCTTGCAATGGTGCTTGTGCCAAATTTAAGCTGGTTAGTGTTAGATGAACCAACGCATAATTTGGATTCAAACGGGGTTAACTTATTGGCAAGGGCTTTGCATGAAACCCTTCCGTCCATTGTTAAACAAACATTCGTGGTTACTCATGATGAGGCGTTGAAAGAAGGCGCGAGTGGCGCAGTTCACTTCTTCTCACGAGACAAAGACAACAGCGGAGCAACAATGGTGGAAACGCTTTCATAGCTTTTTCCTCCAAACCACCTTATTGCGGCAGTTGCCAAACGTCTGCCACATGCATGCCATAAATAGTTTGGCAAGTGTCTGGCCACTGTTCTCCAGATGGATAAACTGGAGCAGCGGGCGAACAACTATTGAAGTGTTAAGCTAAGTGTTTTTCAAACCACGCTACCGAAATTCCGTACATCTCTTCTCGCTTTGGCTCCATGCTGTGCTCCGCGCCTTGGATGATTATTTTTTCCTTTGGCTCGTTTGCGCTTTTGAAATAAGCTTCCATTTCGGACACTGGAATCCGGTTGTCTTTTGCGCCGTGGATAAATAGGATCGGGTAATGAATCTTGCGGATGGATTTAGGTAGGTTATAGTTGTCAAAGTCGCTCCAGAACTGCGGGCCAATTGTTATCACTTCTTTACTAGTTTCCTTAACTTTTGTAGAAATCCCGTTTTGGTCTAGCTTTTCCCACTTCATCGAAATTCCCATTATTTCTTTCGGGTGCGCCACTGATCCCATTAATACAATTGCTTTTACTTTTGGTGCTAACGCTGCTACAACTGAAGTTCCAAACGACTGCGCTAAAATTCCAACGCGGTTTTTGTCAATGTTTGGCTGGCTTTGAACGAATTCCAAGATCTTTGTAAGGTCAAATTTTAGCTTC
>JAUYPK010000100.1 GCA_030697615.1 Microcaldota archaeon
AATTTCAAAAAGCGCAGTTGGCATAATCCTCGGCGCAAGAGGGAGTGGAAAAAGCGTGTTGGGAATGCGCTTACTTGAAAATGCCAAGGCTAAAGGGAGAAAAGTACAAGCTCTAGGTTTTGCTTCTTCTAGTTTGCCGTCTTGGATTGAATGCATTGACTCAATTGAAAAAGCGAAAAACAATTCTTTTCTGCTAGTTGACGAAGGTGGAATTACTTTTAGTTCGCGTAGTTCAATGGGAGACGCCAATAAACTGTTATCGCAACTTCTTTTCATCTCTCGTCACAAGGACTTGAGCGTGTTGTTCATTTCGCAGAATTCAGCTAACATTGATGTAAACGCAATTCGGCAAGCAGATTACCTATTGTTGAAAAAGTCTTCGTTGTTGCAGCTTGACTTTGAGCGGAAGAAAATAAAAGAGATCTACGAACAAAGCAGCGCGGGGTTTGCAAAATATTCCGCAATTGATGGAGTTACGTTTGTCTATTCTGATGAGTTTAGGGGGTTTATTGCAAATGGTCTGCCGAGCTTCTGGAGCGAAGGGATAAGCAAGTCATTCAGCGGCTTCCAGCCAAAAAGCAAAGAATGAAAATAAGGAAAGAAAACAAGAAAAGAAGAAATTAGTGCTCCGATCGGGATTTGAACCCGAGTTACAGGATTGAGAATCCTGTGTCCTTTTGCAGCAAACTTTTTCTATATTTAGACGAAAATTTATAAGAAAAGTTTTCTTTTCCCACAAGCTTTTCTTTTTTCTAAAAGAAAAGGTTGTGACCGAACTAGACGATCGGAGCTTCTGTAAAAATTAGGGGCGTAATACTTTATAAGTTTCTTCACTTGACGCCGGAACGTAGTGCAGCTGTGGTCCTTTTGCGGAGATCTGCTTAACTGCCGCTATCAATTTTTCTATGTCGTCTTCGGTGTTGTGTACGCCGATGCTTGCACGCACTATGCCATAACTTGCAAGTAAGTTGCCATTTTGAATTTGTTCTTCTATGTCGCGTTGCTTTGAATCAGCTATGTTCATCCACTTCCTCACAAGCCGATGGTTACAAATTGTACCACTACGGGTTTCAATGCCGTATTCTTTTTCAAGAATTGCGCTAACTAATGCATGGTGAAGGCCGTTCAAGTTAAAAACAACGTTTCCAGTCCGATCCACGTTGCCATTTGCGGGAATGTACTTCTTTACTTTTTCAATAGCGTAAATTCCTTCGATTAATTGTTTTGCGAGTGTTTTTTCATGCGCCATTATGTAGTTCCAGCTGATTTTTTCCATTATTTTCATACTTTCTGCCAATGCCACTACTCCGACTGCGTTAATTGTTCCGGATTGGTGCTTTTTCACTCCCTGCGCCCATACTAGCCCACGTTCGCTTGCCATGTCAATTGTTCCACCGCCTGGATCCGCAGGCGAAGCATCGAGCAATTTCTTTTCAACTACGAGAACACCTAGACCAAAAGGTGCGTATAGCTTATGTGCTGAAAACGCAGCGTAGTCAATTCCAATTTTACCTAGTTGCAGCGGTCTATGCGGCGCTAGTTGGGCAGCGTCTACAAATACTTTTGCCCCTGCACTATGTGCCTTTTTAGTTATCTTTTCCAATGGTGGAATGTAGCCTGTTAGGTTATGCGCACCCGTAATAGCCACTATAGCTGGCTGAATAGTTTCAATTTTTTCCTCTAAGTCGTCAATGTCAAAAGATCCATCTAAATTTGTTTTAAACGTCGCGAGTTTAGCTTTGCTGGTGAACTTCCAGGGTAAATAATTAGATGTGTGTTCAATCCCGCTAGTAAGTACGGTTTGATCTCCAGTTAGCGCGAGCATGCGTGCCAGTTGGTTAATTGCAGCTGTTGTGTTAGAAGTGAACAACACTTCTTGGTTTTTGCCAGTGTTTGTGAATTGTTTTATTTTTTCAACTGCGTTTTCATAAGCTTGCACAGTTTCATCAGCGTATGGCCCTGCCCCGCGGTGAACTGCTCCGTAAGTTTCCATGAATTCCCCCACTTTTTCAACTGTTTCTACAAACGGCGGAGTAGTTGCAGCGTTGTTCAACCGCACAACCCTAGCTGTTTTTCCGTTTTTCAGCTTGATTTTTTTATTTTGCCCGCTTACATTGACTTTCATTATTTTCAGCCTCCTTTTTTTGCAATTATGGCTGCAGTGTTGAACTTTGAGTAAAGCACTTCTACGTCGGTGAAGCCAGCTTGCTTTAGCCATTTAATTTGATCTTCAATCGCGGCCAAGTGGTTGACGAATTTGTAATGGTGCGCCCATTCTGCCAAGGTTTTTTCGTCAACTGCGTTTTCAACCAAATGGTGGAAGTGATAAGCTTCGTTTAACGCAGCTTCGTGCTCATTGCGTTGCGTGAATAAGTCGCCGAATAGGAAGATTCCATCTGCTGAAAGGCACTTGTAGATTTTTTTGAACAGTTTTTTCTTATCACGTGGCGTCGCCTGGTGATGTATGCTTATAACCGATATAACCAAGCCGTTTTCTTTTGGAAAATCAACTGCGGCATAATCGCCTAACTCTAATTCAACTGGGTATCTTTCTAGTCGTTTCCTTGCACCGTTAAGCATCGACTGGGAAAAGTCTATTCCTAAGTATTTCCCGACGTTTACGTTGTCAAGCACCACTTGCGCGGTTAAACCAGTTCCAATACCTAGCTCGAGCACAGTAATTTTTTTTGCACCAAACTCTGTTGCCAGTGCTTTTTTTATTCCGGTATGCATTTCTCCGTAGCCTGGAATTGCGCGGCGTATGTCATCTTCGTACTTCTCTGCGGAGTAGTAGTTGTAATGCAATTCCTCTGGGGTTGTCCCTTTTTGGGTTAATTCTTTTTTCATACTAGCCTTTGTTACTGGCGCGCTATTTATAGAAAAGTATCCCCGTAGGGGGTTACTTATATAGCTATTGCTGCCTATATCCTTTCATGGCTGTTGATACGCTTGAAAAGTTAGGGTTTTCTGCAGGGGAAGCCCGTGCATATCGTGCATTGCTTTTCTTAGGCCGCAGCGGGGTTGGTCCGCTCGCTAGGGAAGCGGGTATTTCACACTCTAAAATTTACGAAGTTGTTGAGCGGCTGATTGCAAAGGGGTTGGTCAGCAAGGTGTTTTACGGAAAGCACACGGCGTACCAAGCTGCTGAGCCGCTTATATTGAAGGAATTGGTTAGCAGGCGTGAAAAGGAATTAAGTGAAGTTAAGCGGGAAGTTGATGCGCTTATTCCTAAACTTATTGAGACCCGTGTGCCTGAAAAGAGGACTGTTGAGCTATTTGAGGGGTTTAACGCGCTAAAAACCGCGCGTGAACAGCTGCTTTTAAGCCTGAAGGCGGGTGATGAGTTTCTTGTGCTTGGCGCGCCGCGGTTGGCTAATGAATTGTGGGAATCTTGGCTGCTTGACTTCCACAAGCGGCGAGAGAAGAAAGGTGTTGCAATGCGGATTATCTATGATGCTGATGCGCGTGTTTATGGCGAGAAGAGGAAGCGGTTTAAGTTGACAAAACGGCGTTACTTGCCTAGGGAAGTGACTACACCTACTTGGTTCGACGTGTTTAAGGATAATGTGCTAATAGTTGTAATGCACGGCGAAAAACCTTACTGCATTTTAGTTCGTTCACCGCAGTTGGCAAGTTCGGTTAGGGGATATTTCAACTTGCTTTGGAATATATCGGTTGAATAGGGGGCTAGTTTAAGATAATGTGGAACGCGAGCAAATAGCTGAATATCAAGATCTAGAATTCAATTGGGTCAAAGTGGATTTGCCTTATGCGGCCTTGTTTGGGAAAGTGTGGCAAGTTTTCCAATAGGAATGCGAAGAATGGGGATATTTCGATTTTGTCCTTTGGGATTATTTGGCGAATTTTTACCATGATTATCACTTGAATTCTATTGGTTTCTTAAACTTTGTATTTACTGGCGTATTAAATACTTCGGTTAGCTGGTCGATTTCTTCAGTTAGCCCAGTTACTATGGTACGCCAAGCGCTTAGGGAACTTTTTTCAGAAAGGTTACCTGCGGTGAAGACAAATCCGCTTCCAGCGTCATCAGTTATAGCAATTGAAGCCCTAAAAGTTTTGCCTTTAAGTTTTTCAAACAGCATTCTCTCTATCTCTTCAGACATTTTATTTTGTTCAATTAAGTCCATAAAACAAAAAATGCGGCTAGTGTTTATAAAAATACCGGCTCAAAAAGTGGACAAAAGACGAAAATAGTGTGCTTGGTTTATCCGAATAGCAACTTTTAGCGGGGTTAATGCGCTATTTTTTCTCAAACCTGTCTTTGTCCCTGCCGTAGCATTTGTTCATTGCTTTTTTGAAGCATTCGTCCAAGTCTATCTTTTCCTTATTCGCAAGGCAAGCAAGTGTAAAAATAATGTCGCCGATTTCCTCTTCTATGTCGCTGCCTTCCTGTGCGGTTTTCTTCTTTTTCTGCCCGTACTTATGGTTCACTTCGCGCGCTAATTCGCCTACTTCTTCGCTGAGCCGTGTCATTATTTCAAACTGTGACCAGTAGCCGCTTTTGAGTTGGCTTACCCACTTGTCAACCTCTTCCTGCACTTCGCGCAAACTCATTTTCAATAATCTCCCCATTTCTCGGTAATAATCTGCTCCTTCGGAACTCCCAAACCTAGCAATGTTTGGGTCATTTCGTCATTCATCTTATTCGAACCACAAATAAAAAATGTCTTGCCATCTAATGAACCGCACTGTTGTTTAATAGTTTCAGCTGTGATTCTGCCACGGTTGCCTTTCCAGTGTGAATCTTC
>JAUYPK010000105.1 GCA_030697615.1 Microcaldota archaeon
ACTGCTTGGAAAGTTCCAAACGCCTTGGTTAAATTAGTGACTTGGATAATTGACATGTAGGTTTTATTACTTTTCGAGTTATAAATCATGTAGATATTTATGTCTCCTGGTAAACGCCGTCCGTTTGGAAAAGCTTGGCGAGAAGTAAAAATTGCAGTTAAGCGCGTTGATCGAACTGTTTTTGCCGCTAGGGATGGGGAAACTCTTTTTGGCCGCCATTATGTTCCAAGTGGTGAGAAAAAAGGAACGTTGCTTTTTGTTCACGGTGTAGACGCTGCGCCGAATATTGAACAGTATAAAATTTTGTTGCATGTCCTTGCAAAAGAAGGGTTGGAAGTATATGCCGTTGACCAGCGTGGTCATGGCAAGACAAAAGCAGAGTTCGACGTTGACAAAATGCAAACTGACATTGTTGATGTGCTTGAGATAATTAAACGTAGGCAAGTTGCAGCTGGCCAGCCAACTAATGTAATGATCGCTGGCCACAGTATGGGCGCGGTTATTGCAGCTGGTGGGTTGCTAAAAGCACATAAACAAGGTGCGGATATACCTCGAGTATCTGCTTTTGTTTCTTATGCGCCGCCGCGTCGCTTGGCTGAACTTGAGGTAATTAAGAACGTTTTACGCCGCTTTGGAGCTATTGATAAATTACGAATTCCAAAGCCACTTAAGCTCATTGCTACTAGCGCGGCTTATGCTTTGGCTAATCCGCGTTTAGAACCTCCGCGTAAAGCTTGGAATCTCTTACGTTCACTTACCGCTGTTCGCCGCATGAAAGCGGATAGACTAACGGTTAGGGATGTTAGTCACTTACAACGAGAATTTGAAAGGGTTCCTAATTTTGTTGAAACTGTTGCTAAGTTAAAGGAAAGAAACGCTTTGCCTCGTTCAATTGTTCTGCTTGGATCGCAAGATAGCTTGATTGAAACTAATGACGAGCAAAAACGAGCGGCGTATAAGGGTGATTTAGAAAAACAGGGAATACGGGTTAACGTAGTTCCGTTTTCTCATATTCCGCCTAGCATTTCAATTGCTGGAGAGCATGATATTTTTGACTTGTCAAAACTAATCGCAAGGGCACTTGTGCCAAGACACGGGGAAAAATAAGTTAATAAGGAGCGTTACCTCTTTAACATATATCGGCGATTAAATGGCAAAAAGACCAAATTTAACATTGCGCACGTATGCAGGTGGAGAAAGAAGGGGCGGATTTGATGTAAGTAATCTTCCCAGAGGACGTGCGGAAATGGTTGTTCGAGCGGCTAGAAAAGCAGCTAGGGATATAGATCCTAAGCTTGAGGTAAGGTCAGCTATAACTTCTTCAGAGTCACGTTCTGGTAAAGCAAAAGTTAATCTTCCAGGTCAAGCGCAAGCAAGTTCTGGTAGAAAAAGTTTTGGTATGCCGAACGTAAGCCAAGTCGCATGGAATAGAATTTTTGGCAAGAAAAAGAAAAACTAGATAAAATTTAAAAAAAAGAATTAAAAAAAAAGGAAAAAAATATTTTAGCAGGAACCGCAGCATTCGCTTTTTGAAGACGTACAGCACGTTTCGCTTTCTTTACCCGAACCGCACGAACAGTCATCTTTCGCTTTGCCGCTTTTCTTTGTAGCTGTTTTTTTCATTTTTACATCACCATTTAATTCTTTTGTTTTTTTCGTTGTGTTTATGGGAAGCTAACTAAAATTGCTGCCATTACAAGTAAGCTTACTAAATGATACGCGTTGTTCAATAAATACAGCTTCACTGGCTTGCCTTCCCATAGTACTGAACCAAGTGTAGTTGTTGCGATGAAGCCGAGCCAGCCTATGAAAGCAATTCCTAATGCATTCCAAAACCTGCTTGATTCTAGTATAATTCCCCTAGTTTCTGGGATTAAAATAGCCAGAACAAACGCCATTACTATCGAGGCTATGAATTGTACTACATATCCAGTTTGTGCGCTGGTTTTCATCTTGCCCATGTCTTCTTTTTTGAATCCGCTTAAGTCCATCCAAATTTTTCCAAAAAGCGGACCATACCACAAGAAGCCAATTATCATTGACGCAATTGCCGCGCCTAACATTGCTATATAATTAACCATAGTTTTCAAACTCACTCTTTAAGAAGAATGATTCGATTTAAGTATTTTAAACTTCCTTTACAAGTTAGAATAGGTAGAAAAAAAGAGCGAGGTGTGTTGAAAAATGAGTTACGTTGATGGATTTGTTTTAGTTGTTCCGAAGAAAAAAATTGGCGCTTATCGCAAGATGGCGCACAGTGGGGGAAAAATTTGGAAGAAATACGGCGCGCTTGAATATTTTGAATGCATTGGTGATGACCTTTTTCCCAAAATGGGTGGGATGAAAATTTATAACTTTCCTCGCTTGATGAAAACCAAGCCTGGAGAAACAGTTGTATTTTCGTTTATAGTTTACAAATCACGTTCACACCGCGACGCAGTAAATGCCAAGGTGATGAAAGACCCAGTGATGTGTGATCCTGCTTGGAAGGATAAGCCAATGCCTTTTGACATGAAACGCATGGCGTACGGCGGGTTTAACGCTATAGTAAAATTCTAGAGGTGTTTTTAAAATGGTACAAAAAGTAAAGCAGATCTTCGTAAATCTTCCAGTGAAAAACCTGGACAAGTCAATTGAATTTTTCAAGAAGCTCGGGTTTACTTTTAACCCGCAGTTCACTGACCAAAACGCCACTTGTATGATTATCTGCGACAATATATTCGCTATGTTGCTTGTTGAGCCGTTTTTCAAAACTTTTACAACAAAAGAAATCAGCGACGCGGCGAAAAGCGTTGAAGTTATCAATGCATTAGCGGTTGGAAGTAAATTGGACGTTGACAATATGATAAAAGCTGCACTAAGTGCTGGTGGAGTTGAACCGCGGCCAGTTCAGGACCACGGCTGGATGTACGGTCGCGCATTTGAGGATTTAGACGGCCACTTGTGGGAAGTTTTCTACATGGACGAAACCCAAATGCCAAAAGAAATAAAATAGACTAAATAGTAGTCGTATTATGCAAAAATCAGTGAAAAAAATATGCCAGTAGAATTCATTCGAATACTTCATAGCGTAATGCCCATGCGTAGAGTAAGGTTTGTTCACAGAATAGATCCACGTGATCCGCTTAGGAATGAACAAGAATTTTGTTTAGTTCCATCTAAGTACAAACCCACTCACCAAGAAGTTACGTCTGCCGTTGATCTACTGCAAAATAAATTACGCGAGCATGGTTTTCAAATTATTGACCGTCACCTTTGGGGTGGCGATGCCAATTATCTTGATGCAGTAAAAGGTTATGTGCGTTATGAAATAAAGTATCAGCACGACGGGATCCGCCGTAATAAACTGTATTTACGAGTCACACCGCATAGTGCACCTACAATCGATGATATGCTGAAACCTGTTGACAAAGCAGCAATTGCCGCTGCTATTGGTTCAAAGCACTTCGGCTAAATTGCTATCCCGTATTTTTTCAATTCTTTTTTAAGCTGGACGTTGCTTTTGTATTGGATTGCATTTATTCCAAGTTTCTTCGCTGCAACTACGTTTGGCTTAACGTCATCTATAAACAAACACTCGCTGGCTGAAACGCGCAATTTTTTCAGCGTTTTTACGTATATTTTTTCATCCGGCTTTGCAATTCCCCCTTGCATTTCACACGAGAAGAAAAGTTTATCAAATAATTTCAACATTTTATTCTGCTTTTTTTTCAGATGCGCAACAACCGTCTTGTTGTTGTTTGAAAGCATTATGATCTTGTAATTTTTTCCCAGCTTTCTAATAACTGGAAGCAATTTACGGTTAAGCACAGCTGCACGTTGAAAAACGTCTTTCATTTGTTTCACTGAAACGTTGATTTTGTAAGCTTGGTTTACTTGCTGTACAAATTCACTGAACGTGGCACTGTCGCGGTCAAGCCTATCTGTAAACACTCCAAACGCGGGTTTTTTTCCCCTTATTTTTGCGTCGAATTCTTTTTCTAGTAGTTTAATTACGTTGTCGCTGTGCTTGTGGATTGTCAGTACGCCGCCCCAATCGAAGATAATGTTGGTTATTGTCATTTTAGTATTATTCTCAGCATATTTTTAATTTACATCTACTCCAAATCTTTTTAATTCGCTTTTGAATTGCACTTCGCTTTTGAACAAAATTACGTTTATCCCTAGTTTCTTCGCTGCTTCTACATTAGCTTTGTTGTTGTCAATGAACAGGCACTGCTGCGGCCTGCACTTTATTTTTCTCAGCATATAGCGATAGATTCTTTTTTGTGGTTTCATCATTCCAACTTCGCTTGAAAAAACAACTGCATCAAAAAAACTCAAGTCGTTATGTGCACGTATAAAGCGTGTCCTGAAATGCATCTGGTTTGACAATATGTGAACCCCGTATTTTTTCTTTAATTTTTTCGCCACTTTCAGCATGTTTGTAGCGTGCGCTGCATTAAGCGCAGCTGTGATTTCTTTTGTTGGAATTTGAAACTGTTGCTGCACTTCTTTAAAGAATCCATGGTAATTTGTCGTGGTTTCAGAATGTTTGTCTTCAGCTTTGCCAATTGCTTTTTGCAGTTTTTCTTTGTTGAACCCGTATTTTTTAGATAAAACACTTGCGGCAAGTGCGTTATCAGCAAGCGCTAATACGCCGCCCCAGTCAAAGATGATGTCTGTAATTTTATTCATTTTTTTCACATATTTTCTTCTTGGATTCGCTCTAGCCTTTTTTCTCCAGCGTCTTCTGGTTTCACCCCGTGGATTTCCTGCCATCGATTGTTAGCCGGTCGAATTATTTTAAAGATAACTTCATTTAAGCGTTTTTCGTCTTTGTCGTGAAGTGAAAAAAGCAAACTCTGGTACTTCTTTTCCTGCTTTTGAACCCACAGGGCAAATTCCTTCCTGTCTTTCTTCGGCGCATCTTTATACAGATCCAAAACTTCCCTGTCTATTTTTTCCCTTGCTCCACTTATTATCGACGCAGTTTTTTCAGTCCATTTACGAAATTCTTCGGGGATTTTTTCCAAGAATTCTTTGTTAAAAGTACCTTCGCGTAGCTTCTCCCAAATTGAAAGAAGAGAAAGGTTTGAAAGTATGCGGTGAATGTGGAGGTATTCCGTTCCCTTCATTTTAACCCGCAAACCATTTGAAAACCGAGCAACGAACCCCTCTTCATTTGCAGGAAGCGAAGCGGTTTTTTCAATAACTTCGTTCAGCGAAAGCGGCTTTTGGCCAACAACTACAAATCTATATTTCTCCGCTATTTCTTCAATCTCCTTGTAGCTATAGTCCTTGCCGCTTTTGGTTTCAATTGCGCCAATGAGAAATAGTTCGCGTTTGCCACCATAATCAATTACAATGCGGTTTTCCGGGTAAATTATTTCAAACAATAGCGTTACTCCTTCTGGCATTTGTTTGCCGTGAAATTTTTTCCTGAAGTGCTGAGTAGCCCATTCGCCTTGCTCCGAGTAAAAAGTTCCCTTAGTAGTGATCAAATACTCGTTGTTATGGTTATAGAAGATGCCGAGCGAACCATCTAGCTTTTCTGTTATTTCAGGTGTTTCAATCGGCAAGTTTTCCAGTTTAGTTTCCCCTGTTTCGTTTAAGTTAAAAAACTTCGTAAATGGTCTTGCGATTATCTCGCCGGTTTTCACATTTACGATTAAGCCTCGTGCCATTTTTGTGTACTTGTCCCAAACTTTTTCGTAGACGCACTTTTGTGAATAGCAGTAAATCGCTAAGTCACCCTTCGTAACTTTAGACAAAAGTTTCTTCTCTACTCGTATGTCAAGTTCTTTGATTATATCTTCCATTTTTTATCCGCCTAGATTCAATCCATTAATTCTATACGCTGTGGCTTTTCAAACCTTTTTCTTTACGGTGTTCACAATAATTGTTAGTACAATAATAACCTTTAAATATCCAGTAAGCTTTGGCTTATTTGTAAGCATTTATGGAAAAGTAAGCATTTACTGGGTTAAGTTGGTGATTTTTGAATATGGTTGAAACGGTTGTTTTGAGCGAAAAGGGTCAGTTTGTTATTCCTAAACGTATTCGTAATAAGTACGGCTTGGCAAAAGGGAGTAAACTAGTCATTTTTGACGACGAGGGTAAGTTACGTATTGAATTGGCAGACTCTATTATTGATAAATTAAAAAGTTTTGAACAGCAAGCTGCTGCGATGCACGGAAACGCTGCGTTAAGCGGCGACGGCGCTTCGCTGCCAGTTATCAGTAGTGCAGCTGTTAAAAGGGACGCGAGGGAAATAACCTAGAAAACGTGATAAAATGGAAGAACTTATTGGTCGTTTGCAGCGTTTGCCTTTTGTTGAATCGTTTAAACTAGTGGAAACTCCGGTTGACGGACATGATTTTCACAAAGGGGCTACTTTTACGATTAGGAGTCGAATTCCAGAAAGAGACCTTGTTAAGCTTGCTGAAGCGCATGGTTTTAATTCTCAAAGCGCAACTGGTTCAGGTTCGCTTTTACACGGTGAGGGAAGGGATGCAAAATTTCGCATAAATTATAGAATTTACCGTTACGCTAATGACGCAACTCCGGCGATTAGCTTTGCAGTTGCTGGAAAAAAACTCCAGTATTCGGGAACCCGCGATAAAGTGGCGAATTTCTTTAAAAAACTGCACAACCGATATTTACATTGAAGTTCTTAGTAATTGAATTTGATTAATTGAGTGATAAAGATGGAAGAACTGCTTCGAGAATTGAAAAAAATGCCGCATGTTGCATCTACGCGCATAGTTGGACCCGATAGTATGCTTGCGAATTTCCATGATTTAACTGTAGAGTTAAAAATTCCCCATTTGTTTGAAAAAGTCCGCAGGCTAGCTTGGGTTCATGGCTTCAGTGCCCATATTCTGCATGGCGAGGGAAGAGAAATGCTAGAATTAACGCGCAAATTTGACAGAAACGTAACTATTTTATTCGAACACAGCGACGCTTCTACCCCTTCGCCAAGTTTTAAATTAGCAGTCACTGAACATATCCAGCCAAGAACCCGCGACCAAATTATCCGCTTTTTCCGTGGTTTGCACGGCGAGAAAAGACCAACTGGAAGAATGCGCGGTTGACGGTTTATTTGAAAAAGCTAACAAACCGTATGCGGAATACAAGGTTTTTCTAACAAACCGCAAGGTTTTTATACTTCTTTTAGCATTATAGTTACATGGAAATGAATGAAGCTATTTTTTCAGAGTTGTTTGCAATTAGCGAGCGTGCTAAGGAGCGGGCTAAGAAACGTGAAAAAAAACGTTCTATGTATTTTGAGCTTGAAGCGCAGTTACCAAAGTCAAAGGCAATGCACTGCATAGCGGGTTTGCGGGGAGTTGGCAAAACAGTAGTTATGCTTCAATTGGCAAATTTGTTTGAAAACTCCATTTATACGTCTAGCGAAGAACTTTTGTTGCGTTCAGTTTCTTTTTACGATTTTATAAATTACTGTAAGAAAAAAGGGTTTGTGAATATTTTCTTAGATGAAGTGCACCTTTATTCAAATTGGCCTCTTGAATTAAAAGCGGCTTTTGACGAGGAAGGGGCAAAGATAACGTTCAGCGGCTCTTCTGCATTGGCGTTACGCGAGGGAAGCGCGGACCTTTCCCGCCGGGTTGTATTCCATTTCTTGCCTCCGCTTTCGTTTAGGGAGTATCTTTTGTTGAAGTACAACGTTGTCCTTCCAAAAGTTAGCGTTGAAGATCTGGTTGATTTTGACAAACGTAAAGCGCTTATTACGGCTATTGCACCTTACGCTAACCGTGTAGATGACTACTTGGCTTATGGCGCCTTACCTTTTTCATTGGAGGAAGAGAATTCCCAGCCGCTTTATGAAGGTATATTGTCTAAAATTGTGCGGTTGGATTTAGCGCACTTGAAAAAAATTGACGTGAACCATGTTGAAAGTGTTTACAAACTGCTTGGCTTTATTGCAACTAGTAGTCCAGATAAGATTAGTTATAATTCAATTGCCAATGCACTTAACAAAAACATGTACGTTGTAATGGAAATTATTCGCCTGCTAAACGAAATAGGCTTGCTAATGTGCATTTTGTCAAAAGGGGGTAGTGGCAAAACAACCCGTAAGGAGTACAAGCTTTTGCTCCTACCGCCGTTCAGAAGTGTTATTTCGCGTTTACGGTCGGCTGAAGTTCAAAAAGGGGCGTTGCGTGAAGAGTTTTTTGTAAACCACGTTGGAGCGGGCAATGTTAAGTACATTAAAACTGACCGAAAACGTCGAACTCCGGATTACGTTTATAAGAATTGGGTGTTTGAAGTTGGTGGGATGACAAAAGACAAAAAAGGAGGGGACTACGTAGTGGCAGATGGGCTACCAATTGACGTAGAAAAAATCCCCCTAGCCCTATTTGGGCTACTTTATTAGGAAATTCTAACAAACCGCATGCGGAATGCAAGGTTTTTCTAACAAACCGCAGTAAAATCGGGTAAATGGTGGAAAAATGAGAAAAATAAAAAAAGAAAGAATAAAAATTGAAAAGAAGGAAAGAAGTTGGTTCATGTTTGTATGAAGTGATTAAATGAGGATTTTACGAACTCAAATGCGTAAGTTGCCTTTTTTGAGCGGAGTGAAAGGCACTAGTGTTGGTTGTGCTGCTAATTTTAGGGCGGCTAATCGTCCAATTGAAAGAGGTCTCCGTTCAGTTGCAAAACTACATGGCTTTAGCTTAAGTCCTTCTTTGGATGAGGGTCACTTTTATCTTGAGCCAAAACCGCGACAAAAAAACTTTTGGGGCATTTTGCTATCGAGAGAAAAAGGAAGAATTAATAGTGTGCGAGTTATAACTGCTGAAGACTTTACAGTTGGCCGCAGGCAAAGAGTTTTGAAGTTTTTAGCTGAATTAGCACAAAAACCAAATTAGTTCAAATGGATATGAACTAAGAAATAAGTTATGTTAAAAAAGAAACAAAACAAAGAAGTTCTTGGAAGTATGAACTGAAAAAGAAGTGGTGATGAAAATATGGAAGAATTGGCAAGACAATTAAAAAATGTACCTCACATTAAACTTGCGGATTATAGCTTAACGGATCCTACTA